>CAZGUL010000143.1:0-1027 GCA_964529055.1 uncultured Spirochaetaceae bacterium | reverse complement strand
CACAAGCGTCGCGAGCGCCTCGCCCTCGACGTCTTCCGCGATGATCAGAAGCGGCTTGCCCGCCTGGGCCACCTTCTCGAGAACCGGAAGGAGGTCTTTCATCCCGGATATCTTCTTGTCGTAAATGAGGATGTAGGGATTCTCGAGGACCGTGGTCATGGTGTCGCGGTTCGTCGCGAAATAGGGGGAGATGTAACCCCGGTCGAACTGCATGCCTTCCACGTACTCGGTGGTGGTTTCGATGGTTTTGGATTCCTCGACGGTGATGACGCCGTCTTTTCCGACCTTCTCCATCGCGTCGGCGATTTCCTTGCCGATTTCCATGTCGTTGTTCGCGGAGATGGCCGCAACCTGGGCGATCTCTTCCTTGTCCTTGATTTCCTTGGAGGCCTTCTTGATTTCATCCACCGCCAGTTCCACGGCCTTGTCGATGCCGCGCTTGATGCCCATGGGGCTGATGCCGGCGGCCACGGATTTGAGGCCTTCCTTGATGATGCTGTACGCCAGAACGGTCGCGGTGGTGGTGCCGTCGCCGGCCACGTCGTTGGTCTTCGTCGCGACTTCCTTCAGAAGCTGGGCGCCCATGTTCTCGAACGCGTCCTCGAGCTCCACTTCCTTCGCGACGGAAACGCCGTCCTTCGTCACGGTCGGAGCGCCGAACTTCTTGTCAAGAAGAACGTTCCTGCCCTTCGGCCCGAGGGTGACCTTTACCGCGGCGGAGATTTTCTCCACCCCCCGAAGCAGTGCGCGCCGCGCGTCTTCGTCGAACTTCAACTGTTTCGCCATATCCTACTCCCTTTCTTTGAATAATAATTGTTATCTTACGGTTGTGTGGTGAATTAACCGGTTCTGGAAAAAAGATACAAATATTTCGGCAAATAGCCAAGAAAAATTTGTTATAATTTATCCGCCCCCCGGGAGAAAAGGGCTGAAAGCCCTCCGCGCCGGGGCGGCTCGTACAGGATTTCCCCGCCGGCGAAGACAAGCGGTTCCGCCGCCCCGTCGAGGTGGATTACCAGGCTGCCGT
>CAZGUL010000142.1:0-7292 GCA_964529055.1 uncultured Spirochaetaceae bacterium | reverse complement strand
AGCGGAGCATCGCCGGCATTTCGGTGCTGGAGTCTCCCGCGCGGATTGAAGATCTGGCAAAAAAGTCCCTGGGACTCGAGAGGCCCGATCCCGGGGATTTCATCATCATCAAGCCGGAAAAGAAGGAGCGGGAGACCGATGGCTGAGCTGCTTTACACGGTCGACGAGCTTCCGGGCCTGACGGGCGGGGATATCTACCGGGGGCCGGGATTTTCCGACAACGAAATCAAGTCCGTCGTCATCGATTCCCGGGAGGCCGTCCCGGGCTGTCTTTTCGTTCCGCTGAAAGGCGAGAGGACCGACGGACATCTGTACATCGGAGAGGTCTTCACGAAAGGCTGCAGGGTGACCCTGGTGGAGCGGGGATTCTGGAACGAGCAGCGGGAAGCTTTCCAGGCCTACGCGGCGAAGTACAAGGCTGCGTACCTGGTCGTTCCGTCGCCGCTTGCGGCTCTGCAGGCCCTCGCGGCGTCCTTCATGGCGGGAAAGAAGGCTTTCCGGATCGGCATAACCGGCAGCAACGGAAAGACCACGACGAAGGAGATCGTGGGGTCCATCCTGTCCCGGGAGGCGCCCTCCTTCATGAACCGGGGCAATCTGAATTCCGAAATCGGCCTTCCTCTTTCGGTTTTCGAGGTGGGGAACGACGCCCGGTTCGCGGTCTTCGAAATGGGCATGAACCGCCGGGGGGAAATGGACATCCTGACCGGGATCGTGAAACCCCAGGCGGCGCTGATAACGAACATCGGGACGGCCCACATCGGCCTTCTGGGTTCGAAGGAAAACATCGCGGCGGAGAAGAAGAAAATTCTCACCGCCCTGGAGAAGGGCCGCCGCGGGTACGTTTACGAAGGCGACGCGTTTTTCGCCCATCTGAAAAAGGGCTGTACCGCCGAAATCCTGCCCTTCGGGGAAAAGGCGACTCCGGGTTTCGAGGGCGCCCGGGACCTGGGACTGGACGGATACGAGATACGGTGGAAGGGGAGGACCCTGCGGTTCCCGCTTCCCGGGATATTCAACCTGAGGAACGCTCTGGGAGCGATTTCCCTGTGCGGGGGAATCGGCGTTTCCGACGAATCCGTCGTCCGCGGCATCGAGGGCGTGACCCCTCTTTTCGGGCGGGGCCAGATTTTCCGGGGGCCCGTGACGGTCCTCCAGGACTGCTACAACGCGAATCCGGATTCCATGTCGTCCGCGGTGGACTTCCTGCGGACCCTCGCGTGGAAGGGACGCAAGATCGCGGTGCTCGGATCGATGAAGGAACTCGGCGAGGCCGCGGAACGGGCCCACCGGGACATCGGCGCCCAGCTCCGGGAAAGCGGCTTCGACGGAGTTTTCCTGCTGGGCGGCGAAATGGAGGCCGCCTACGAGGGCCTGGAAGGTCCGGACTTTCCGGGCGTGGCGGCCCACTTCGCCGATATCGGCAGGCTCGAGCGGGTCCTGGAAACCTTCCTGCGGCCTGGCGACCTGGTGCTGGTTAAGGGGTCCCGAAGCATGGCTTTGGAACGGGTCACGGAAACCATCAGGAGGAGCCGTGTTTAAGGAATTCCTTTTCCCTCTGACGAAGTATTTCACGCCCTTCAATATTTTCCAGTACATCACCTTCCGTTCCGCGTACGCCGCGGTGACGTCGCTGCTGATAGCCTTTCTGCTGGGTCCCCGGATCATCGCCGTGCTGCGGCGGCTCAAGGCCGGCCAGGAAGTGCGCAGCGACGGACCGAAGACCCACCTGGTAAAATCCGGGACGCCCACGATGGGCGGCGTCATGATGATCCTCGCCATCGTGGTCTCGGTCCTGCTGTGGCAGGACATCCGCAACATGTACACCTGGATAATTCTTTTCGCCGCCGTGGGTTTCGGGGCGGTGGGCTTCGCCGACGACGCGCTGAAAATTTTCCGGAAGAATTCCCGGGGCCTCTCGGCACGGGTCAAGCTTATCGGGCAGTTCACGGTGGCGACCACGGTGGCCACCCTTCTGTACATCTACAAGACGCCGTACACCACCCAGCTTTTCATCCCGATGTTCAAGGAGCCGGTGATCGATCTGGCGCTCCTGTGGATCCCCTTCGCGGTGTTGCTGCAGGTGGGGTTTTCCAACGCCGTCAACCTGACCGACGGGCTGGACGGCCTCGCGACGGGTCTGGTCATCATGGTGAGCGTGGCTTTCGCCGTTCTCTGCTATCTTTCCGGCCGGGCGGACTTTGCCGCGTACCTGCAGATACCGCATCTGCCCGGGGCGGGCGAGCTCACCGTGCTCTGCCTGGCTTACGCGGGGGCCTGCGTCGGGTTCCTGTGGTACAACACCCATCCGGCGGAAGTCATGATGGGCGATACGGGGAGCCTGGCGCTGGGGGGCATCCTGGGCGTGCTGGCGCTCCTTGTGAAAAAGGAAATCCTTCTTCTCATCATCGGCGGCGTTTTCGTCATGGAGGCCGCGTCGGTGATGATACAGGTGGGATATTACAAGCTGACGAAAAAGCGGGTGTTCCTGATGGCTCCGCTTCATCATCATTTCGAGTTGAAGGGCTGGCCGGAGGTAAAAGTGGTGGTCCGTTTCTGGATTCTGGGCGGGCTGTTCGTCATCCTGAGTCTTTCCACGCTGAAGTTGCAGTGATGCGCGTACAGTTCGTTCCCGACAAAATCGATCGCCGTCCCGCGGACGCGCTTTTCATTTCCCTCATTATAATCCTCGTGGGTTTGGGCCTGGGGGTCCTCTTTTCGGCTTCCTATCACCGGGCCCTCACGGTTTTCCGGGATCCGTACTACTTCATCCGGCGGCAGATCCTGTGGGTCACCCTGGGAACGGCCGCGGCCGCCGTTGCGTCGACGGTTTCGCTGTCGTTCCTGAAGCGCGTCACCCCGGGCGTGGTGCTTCTTTCCCTGTTCCTGATGCTTCTCTGCTTCGTCCCCGGCGTCGCTCCGCGGATAATGGGAGCGCGGCGCTGGATCGTCGTGATGGGGCAGTCCTTCCAGCCGTCGGAGCTGGCGAAGGTGGCGGTCATCCTGTATCTGGCCTTCATCCTGCAGAAAAAGCAGGACAGACTCGGGGACGTCGTCAATTCGCTTTTGCCGCCGCTCCTCGTAACGCTGGCCTTCGCGGGTCTCACCTATCTGCAGAACGATTTTTCCACCGCGGTGTTCCTTCTCATGCTGGGGCTTTCGCTGTTTTTCGTCGCCCGGGTGCGGCTGCGGTACATATTTCTGATGTTCGCGGCGGCCCTTCCGGTGGGCGTTTACCTCCTGTTTTCGAAGGAGCACCGGATCCGGAGAATCCTCAGCTTTCTGGAACCGGGGCGCGACCCGGTGGGTGCGGATTACCAGATTCTGGCGGCGAAAAACGCCCTGCTGAAGGGCGGCTTCTGGGGCACCGGAATCGGCCAGGGAACGCGGAAGCTCGGGGGACTGCCGGAAGCGCACTCCGACTTCGTTTTCGCCGTGCTCGGGGAGGAGCTCGGCTACCTCGGGGTCGTGCTGGTCGTGCTTCTTTTCCTCGCCTTCGCGTACCGGGGGTACGCGATCGCCGGCCGGAGGGAGGACGGGTACGGGTTCTATCTCGCCTTCGGCGCGACGACCTGCGTCCTCTTCCAGGGACTGCTGAACATGGCCGTGGTATCCGGCCTCGTTCCGGCCACCGGAATCCCGCTGCCCTTTTTTTCCTCCGGGGGGTCCTCGGTTTTCATCACCCTTGTCCTGTGCGGCCTCCTGGTGAATTTGTCCCGGAGTTCCGGCGAGGCGGACGGAGCGGCGTATGGCTGACAACATTCTCTACGAGGGACGATTGTGCGAAAAGCGCGTTCGAAAACCGAGCCGGGTCCCCGCCCTGATACTGGCGCTGATCGTCATCGTTCTCGCGGGCGAGGCGTTTTTCCAGTTCGTGCTGGCGCCGAACCTCAAAATCGGCCGGATTTTCGTCGACAGCGAACTGCCGCTGGACCGGAACCAGCTCCTGTCCATCGCGGGGCTCGAAGCCGAACCCTATTTCTTCACCGTGAACACCGAGACGGCCAGGAAAAATCTGGAAGCCTGGCCCGCGGTGAAGAGCGCCGTGGTCGAAAAGGTGTTCCCCGATTCCCTCAGGATCGTCGCCCGGGCCCGGCGGCCCCTGGCGGTGGCCTTTGCGGAATCCGGCGGCGCGACCCTTCCGGTCGCCTTCGACGAGGACGGCGTGGTTTTTCAGGGCGGGGCCGACGCGGCCGGCCTGGGGCTTCCCGTGGTGTCGGGAATCCGGTTCGAGGGAATCAAGGCGGGAATGCGGCTCCCCGCGATGCTGGAAGGTCTGCTGCGGGACATGCAGACCCTGAAAAGCTCCTCGCCCGCCGTTTTCGGCAGTTTTTCGGAACTGAAGATCGTCAGGAAGGGCGAGGAGAATTTCGAGGTGGTCCTGTTTCCGGTGCACTACCGGGTGCCCGTCCGTATGGAAGGCTCCCTGACGGAAGAGCGCTGCAAGATGGCGCTGATGGTGCTGGACGTGATGCATCGTGAAAACCTGCTTGACAAGGTGGAAGAAATAGATTTTAGAACTGGAGATATAATTTACCGGATGCGGAAGGAGGGGTGATTTTGCCCTCGGAAAACATTATCGTCGGATTGGACATAGGCACCACGAAGGTGTGCGCCCTCATAGGCGAGTTCGGAGACGACGGAAAGCTCGCGATCACCGGCGTCGGAACCAGTCCCTCCTTCGGCCTGCGCCGCGGCGTGGTCATCAACATCGAATCCACGCTGAAGTCCGTTTCCGCCGCCATCGAGGCCGCGGAGCTCATGTCCGGCAGGGAAGTCTCCAGCGTCATCACCGGCATTGCCGGCGGCCACATCGAGGGAATAAACTCCCGGGGGGTCGTTGCGGTGACGGGCAGGGGACGGGAAATAACCCAGGTCGACATGGACCGGGTCATCGAGGCTGCGAAGGCCGTGGTGATCCCGATGGACCGGGAAATCCTCCATGTCATCCCGCAGGAGTACATCGTCGACGACCAGGGCGGCATCCGCAACCCGCTGGACATGATCGGGGTGAGGCTCGAGGCCGAGGTCCACATCATAACCGGCTCGGTGACGTCGGCGCAGAACCTGGTGAAATGCGTCAACCGGGCGGGTTTCAAGGTGGACGGCATCGTGCTGGAGTCCCTCGCGGCGGCGGAGGCGGTTCTGTCCCGGGAGGAGAAGGACCTGGGGTCCCTGCTGATCGACCTGGGAGGCGGCACCACGGACATCCTGGTTCACATCGACGGAGCGCCCTATTACACCAACGTCATTCCCCTGGGAGGTTCCCAGGTGACGGGCGACATTTCCATCATGCTGAAGACGCCGGTGGAAACGGCGGAGAGAATAAAACGGGAGTCCGGCTGCTGCCACTATTCGCTGGTCGAGCCGGGCCAGGAAACGATAATCCCCGGTCTCGGGGGCCGGCCGCCGCTGGCGCTGGCCCGGAGGGACCTCTGCTCGATCATCCAGCCGCGGATCGCGGAAATTTTCACGATGGTCAGGGACCGGATCGAAAAGAAGGGTTTCGCCGGCCGCCTGAACGGGGGGGTCGTGCTGACCGGCGGAGGCGCGGAGCTTCCCGGGGCCGTGGAACTGGCGCAGGAAATATTCAGCACCGCGGCGCGGGTCGGTTTTCCGACCCGCCTCGGAGGGCTCGTTGAGGAGTACCAGAAACCCGAATTCGCTTCGGCGGTCGGCCTGGTGATGTACGGCGCGCAGTACGCGCATCCGGAAATGAAGGAGGGGCCGGGGAAGGACAGGCCGCAGTCGGGAATTTTCACATCGATGAGACAATGGTTCAAGAACTTTTTTGAATAGGGCGCCGGAGGGCGTAATGGGGGGGGAACATGACGATCGAGATATTGGAAGACACCGTAACGAGTCCGACGGTCATTAAAGTCATAGGCGTCGGCGGCGGCGGAAGCAACGCCGTCAACCGGATGATCGCGGCCGGACTGAGGAACGTTCAGTTCATCGCGGTAAACACGGACCTGCAGGCTCTTCAGCTTTCCAACGCCGAATTCAGGATGCCCCTGGGCACGAAGCTGACGGGCGGCCTCGGCGCCGGCGGCATTCCCGAGGTGGGCGAAAAGGCCGCCCTGGAGGACCGGGACCGGATCCAGGATTTCATCCGCGGTGCCGACATGGTTTTCATCACCGCCGGCATGGGCGGAGGAACCGGCACCGGCGCCGCGCCGATCATCGCCCAGATCGCGAAGGACCTGGGCATCCTCACCGTGGCGGTGGTTACGAAACCCTTCGAATTCGAGGGGAAGAAAAAGCTTCAGCTTGCCGAGGAAGGCATCCGCAGGCTGCACGAATCGGTGGACACCCTCATCACCATTCCCAACCAGCACCTGCTGAAGATCGTCGACCGCCGGACGCCGATCAAGCAGGCCTTCATGGTGGCCGACGACGTGCTGCGCCAGGGCGTGCAGGGCATTTCGGACCTCATCACGAAGGCGGGGGAAATCAACATCGATTTCGCCGACGTGCGCACCATCATGCGGGGCCAGGGCGACGCCCTGATGGGAATCGGCGTCGGCAACGGGGACAACCGTGCCGTGGACGCGGCGACCAACGCGATCAACAATCCCCTGCTGGAGGACGCGCACATCGAGGGCGCCCGGGGCATCCTGGTCAACGTCACCGGCGGGAGCGATTTCTCCCTCAGCGAGTACGAGGAGATTCTGAACATCATCACCGCCAACGCCGACGAAGGCGCCCTCGTCATCGCGGGCAACGCCATCGACGAGGCGCTGGACGACGAGATCCGCGTCACCGTCATCGCCACAGGTTTTTCGAAAACCCGGCACGAGGAGCGGCAGCCCGAGGCCGCGGCGGAGAAGGGAAGGACCGGCGACGTAATGAGCCTGGAAGAGTGGGTCAAGATCACCAGCGGAAAGCCGTCCCGCGGCGGCGAGGACCTTTTTCAAAACGACGAGCTGGGGATCCCCGCCGTGCTGCGGTACAAGCAGGTCGGAAAATAGATCGTGGAAACGGCCCTTTTCGCGGATTTCGAACGGTTCCTGATAGCCGAGAGGAACCTCGCCCCCCGCTCGGTGGAAACGTACCTCCGGGAAATCAGCTTCTTTATGGCGTTTCTCGACGGGGAGGGCGTCCGGACCATCGACGCGGACACGGAACTCCTTGCCCGGTACCTGGAGGGCAGGAGAGACGGGGACGGAATCTCGGCCCGAACGTCCGCGAAGGCCCAAAGCGCCCTGCGCGGTTTCTACCGTTTTCTGGTCCGTGAAGGTTCGTGTCCGACGAACACCGCGGCGGCCCTGCGGCTACCGAAAACCCCGCGG
>CAZGUL010000141.1:0-7378 GCA_964529055.1 uncultured Spirochaetaceae bacterium | reverse complement strand
CCCTCCTTCGACGCTATCTTGTCGATCTCGTCGATGAAGATGATCCCCATCTCCTGGACCCTTTCCCGGGCGAGTTCGGCCACCCGGTCGGCGTCGATGAGCTTGTCCGTCTCCTCGGCCAGCAGGATTTCCGCCGCCTGCTTCACGGTGACGCGCTTTTTCTTTTTCTTGCCGCCGAAGATGCTGCCCAGGTTTCCCAGGCCGCCCAGGTTGAGGTCCATGGGCTCGAAATTGGCGCCGGAAAATATCTCGATGGCGGGAAATCCCCCCCCGCCGGAAACGCTGACCTCCACGTTCCGGTCGTCCAGCTCGCCGGCCCGGAGCTTCCGGCGAAACTTCTCCCGCGTTCCCTCCGACGCGTCTCCCGACGCCGTTTCGACGACGGCGCCCGACGCTGCGTCCCCCCCGGCCGACGGGGCCTTGCGGAGGCCCGGCAGGAGAAGGTCCAGCAATGCTTCCTCCGCCCTCCGGCGTGCCTCCTCCCGGACGCTCTCCTGCATTTCCGCCTTGACCATCGACATGCCCACGGACATCAGGTCCCGGACCATGCTTTCCACGTCCCGCCCCACGTAACCGACCTCGGTGTACTTCGTGGCCTCCACCTTGATGAAGGGGGCTCCGGTGAGCTTCGAGATGCGCCGGGCGATTTCCGTCTTTCCCACCCCCGTGGGTCCGATCATGATGATGTTCTTCGGGGCAACCTCGTCCCGCATCTCCGGCGACAGCCGCCGCCGCCGGATCCGGTTGCGCAGGGCTATGGCCACCGCCTTTTTCGCCTTCGTCTGGCCCACGATGTACTTGTCCAGCTCTTCGACGATCTGTTTCGGCGTCAAATCCTCCAGGGCGGTCTTCATCCCAGCTCCTCCACGACGATGCGGTCGTTGGTGTAAATGCAGATCGACGCGGCTATTTTCAGGGACTTCTCGGCGATCTCCCGGGCGGAAAGGTCGGCGGTCTGGAGAAACGCCATCGCGGCCGCGTACGCGAAGGAGCCGCCGGAACCGATGGCGATGGCCCCTTCCTCGGGCTCGATGACGTCGCCGTTTCCGGACAGCACGAACATCCTTTCCCGGTCCGCGACGAGAAGCAGGGCCTCCAGCCGCCGGAGGGTCCGGTCGGTACGCCAGTCCTTGGCGAGCTCCACCGCCGCGCGGGTTATGTCCCCGGCGTATTCCTTTATCTTCACCTCGAAACGCTCGAACAGGGTGAAAGCGTCGGCGGTTGCGCCGGCGAAGCCCACCAGGACTTTCCCGTCGTAAATCTTGCGGACCTTCCGCGCGTTGCCCTTCATGACGGTGTTTCCCACGGTGACCTGACCGTCGCCGGCCATCGCGATTTTTCCGCCCCGCTTCACCGCGAGGATCGTCGTTCCATGCAATCCGGTTTCCATCATCCTCACCTCTTCCTGAGGCCGTGCGGGTGGGCCTTCACGTACGTGTCCTTCAGCGAATCCAGACTGAGGTGCGTGTACACCTGCGTCGTGGACAGGCTCGCGTGGCCCAGCAGTTCCTGTACGACCCGGAGGTCCGCGCCACGGTCCAGAAGATGCGTCGCGAAGCTGTGCCTCAGGGTGTGCGGGCCGGCGGGCTTCGCGATGCCCTTTTCCCGCAGCCGTTTCCGCAGAATGTAAAAGATCCCCCGCGCCGTGAGCTTCCGCCCGCGGAAATTGACGAACAAAGCCTTTTCCCCGGCGCCGCTCCCGGCGCCGCCGCCGTCGTCGCGGGAGGCTATCCTTTCCGCCCGGAGCGGCAGGTAGGCCGCCAATGCCCCGGCCGCCTCCCGGCCGATGAATACGAACCTCTGCCTTCCGCCTTTCCCGAGGACCTTGATCCGGCCAGCGCCGGACGCGGCGTCCGCCGCTTCCAGGGCCGCCAGCTCGCCGACCCGGCAGCCCGTGGAGTACAGGAGCTCGAACAGGGCCCTGTCTCTCACCGCGATGAAGGTGACGCCCTCCCCGCCGAGGAGACTCTCGATCTCCTCCTCGAAGAGCACCGTCGGCAGGTTTTTCGGCGCCTTCAGTCCCCGGACCCCCTCGAAGGGGTTCGCGGCGCAGAGCTTCCGCTCCACCGCGAAGGCGTAAAACCCCCGCGCCGCCGCGAGGGCCCGGTTGACCGACGCCGGGGAGAGTTTCCTTTTCGCCAGGTCCGCCAGGTATCCCCGGATGTCCGGGTACCCCAGACCGTCGAACGAAAGCCCCTCGCGTTCGATCCAGGAGAGGAAGGCGTCCAGGTCCCCGCCGTAGGCCTTCACCGTCGCGGGGGACAGGAACCTCACCTTGGCGAGATAATCCAGGTAGGTTTTCACGGTTCCCCGCGGATCCGCCCCGTCACTCCTCATGCTCTTCCTCGTCCCCCGCGGTGTGCAGGTAATCGCAGGATTTGTTGATGCAGGCCTTGTAGGTCCCGCGCTTCTTGTCGTTCTTCTCGACCAGGAACCAGCCGCATTTCGGGCATTTCGACGACACCGGTTTGAAATGGGAAATGAAGTCGCAGGCCGGGTAGTTCGTGCAGCCGTAGAATTCCTTTCCCCTCCCCTTCTGTTTGCGCCGGGCCACGATCTTGCCGTCGCAGCCGGGCATGGGGCAGTCGGCCAGCGGGATGGACTTGGTGTTCCTGCATTCCGGGAAACCGGAACAGGCCAGGAAAAATCCGAACCGCCCGAGCCGCTTGACCATTTTGCGCCCGCATTTTTCGCAGATGTGGTCGGTCTCCTCGTCCATGACGCCCTTCACCGACTCCAGGGTTTCCGAAGCGTGGTCCACCCTGTCCTTGAAGGGGCCGTAGAAACGGCGGATCATGTCGACCCATTCCTCGCCGGCCCCCTCGACCCGGTCCAGCATGGCCTCCATCCCGGCGGTGAAGTTGACGTCGATGACGTCGGGAAAGCTCTTCATCAGGATATCGTAGATCGTGCGGCCCAGCTGCGTGGGCATGAGCTGCTTGTTTTTCCGCACCACGTAGTACCGTTCCAGCAGGACCGAAATGATCGGCGCGTAGGTTGACGGCCGGCCGATGCCCTTTTCCTCCAGGGTCTTGACGATGGTGGCGTCGGTGTAGCGGGCCGGCCCGGACGTGAAGTGCTGTTCCGGCAGGAAACGGCCCCGCTCCAGGCTCTCGCCGGCTTCCAGGTGCGGCAGCCTCTTTTCGGTTTCCTTCGCCGCCAGGATGTCCAGCGCCGCCTGGAAGCCTTTTTCCACCGTGCGGGTGTAGGACGCGCGGAAGAGGGCCTCCCCCGCCGCGAAGTCCACCGACACGGTCCGGCTCTTCGCGTTGGTCATCTGGGACGAAACGAACCTTTCCCATATCAGCGCGTAGAGCCGCTGCTGGTCCCGGCTCAGGTGGGCCTTGACGTAATCGGGCGTATAGGTCGTCACCGTCGGCCGGATGGCCTCGTGGGCGTCCTGGGCGCCCTTGCCCATGGAATAGGAATTCGGCGTCTCCGGCAGCGCCCCGGGATAGGTTTCGCCGATGAACGCCCGCACCTCTTCCATCGCGGCGCCGGAAATCCGGGTGGAGTCGGTCCGCATGTAGGTGATGAGACCGATGCGGCTTGAGCCGATGTTGACGCCTTCGTAGAGCTGCTGGGCTATCTGCATCGTTTTCTTCGACGTGAAGCCGAGCCGGTTCGCCGCGGTCTGCTGGAGCTGGGACGTGGTGAACGGCGGCCGGGGCCGGACGCTCTTTTCCGTTTCCTTGACGTCCGCCACGGTGAACGGCGCGTTTTCCAGGGCCTTCATGAGGCCGCGAACCTCCTCTTCCGATTTCAGGTCACCTTTCGCGTCGCCGTATCTGACCAGCGCAGCGGTGAAATGCGACTTCCCCTTCAGAAGTTCGACGTCCAGGGTCCAGTACTCCTCGGGAATGAAGGACTCGACCTCGAGTTCCCGCTCGCAGATCAGCCGCAGGGCGACGCTCTGCACCCGGCCGGCGGACAGTCCGTTCTTGACTTTTTCCCACAGGATCGGCGAAAGGTTGTAGCCCACGATGCGGTCCAGCACCCGGCGGGCCTTCTGTGCGTTGACTTTTTCCATGGCGATCTCGCCGGGGGCGGCCACCGCCTCCCGGATCGCGGCGGGGGTTATTTCGTTGAAGACGATGCGCCCGATTTTCAGGTTCGGGTACTTTTTCAGGAAGGCCCGCTGAAGGTGGTAGGAAATAGCCTCCCCTTCGCGGTCGTTATCGGAAGCCAGCAGAATCCGGCCCGCCTTGTTGGCCCGGGTCAGGAGGTCCTTCAGGATTTTCGCCTTGCCCCGCACGGTGATGTATTCCGGCTCGAAGTTGTTGTCCACGTCGATGGCGATCCGCGACTTGGGCAGATCGATGAGGTGTCCCATGGACGCCATGACCGTGTAACCGTGACCGAGGTACTTCTCTATCGTTTTGGCTTTCGCCGGAGATTCGACGATGAGCAGCGTATGGGGCTTCTTGTCAGCCATTTTCACGTCTCCTAAAGTAGTGTCCCTGATGGCGGGAGATCGTTCCCGCGAGTTCTTCCTCAAGAAACAGGGCCAGGGTCTTTCCCGGTTCTCCGGGGATCCGCCGCTTTTCCGGGACCGGTTTTTCGCCGCCGCCTTCGGCCTGGACGGCCCACTCCCGCAGGATGTCCCGGACGGAAAAAACCGCCGGGGCCCCGTCGTCCCGGAGGGCGCGGAGCCCGCTTCCGTTCGCCCCGTCGAGGCAGGCGCCGGAAACGAAGAGGTCCCGCCCCTGTTCCAGCGCGTAGTCCGCCGTGATCAGCGCCCCCGACTTCGCCGGGGCCTCCACGATGACGACGCCCCGGCAGAGCCCTGAGATGATCCTGTTCCGCGACGGGAAGTGGTATTTGCGGACCCCTTCGCCGGGAGCGAATTCCGTCAGGAGGAGGCCCCCCGACTCCAGGATTTTCGCCGCCAGATTCCGGTGGGAGGCGGGGTAAACCGCGTCCGCGCCGTTTCCCAGCACCGCGACGGTGAAGCCGCCGGCGTCCAGGCAGCCCCGGTGGGCCTCCCCGTCGATGCCGCGGGCGAGTCCGGAAACGACGGGAACGCCGGCTTCCGCCGCCTCGAAGGACAGCGCGTACGCCGCGCGGCGGCCGGTTCCGGTGGGATGCCGGGTGCCGACGACCGCCAGGGCCGGAACGGACCAGCGGGGCAGGTTTCCCCGGGCGAAAAGCAGAAACGGGGGATCGTAGATTTCCCGAAGCTGGGGGGGATAGTCCGGGTCCTCCCAGGACAGGATCCGTATTTTTCTCGCTTCCGCGGACCGGAAAGCCCGCTCTCCCTCCTCCGCGAGTCCGCGGGGGTCCCATGACAGGTTGCGCGGCCGGCGGCCCGCCAGGACCGCGGCGTCCGCGGGACGCAGCCGCAGAAAGCCCTCGATGTTTCCGACGGCCTCCAGGACCTTGAGTTTTTCGTCCCACCTGAGGCACGGGATGCGGTTGACCGCCAGGAGGAGAACGGGATCGGTCATCGGGTCACCCCCTCGAGGATCTGCCGTTTGTTCCGCCGCGCCTCGTCCCCCCGGCTGCCGGCCTCCGGGATCGCGATGATCCGGTCGTAGGCGGCGATGGCCTCCTCCGGCCGGCCCAGGGCAAAGTGGACCCGGGCCAGCAGAAACAAGGCGTCCACGTTGTTCTTTTCCCGGTCCAGGATGCCCTCCACCAGCGGCAGAGCGTCCCCGTTCCGGCCGAGTTCGAAGGAGTACAGGATCGCGAGACCGTAGAGGGCCGCGACGGAGGCGGGATCCAGGGCGATGGCCCGCCGGTACGCGGCTTCCGCCGTATCCAGCAAAGCGATTTTTTCCGTCCCGTCCCTCACCGCTTTGGACATCCGGGCCGCGGCCACACCGCGGAACAGGAAAAGAGGGGCCTGTTCGGGGTAGATTTCCACCGCCCGGTCCAGGGCTTCCAGCGCCTGGCCGTACATGGCCCTGTCGAGATAGGCGAGGGCGAGGAGTTTGTAGTACGATCCGAGCCTTTCCGAAGCCCGGACCTTTTCCTCCACGATCTTTTTATACGCGGCCACGTCCTTTTCCAGCTCGGCGATTCTCGCGTCGGAAGTCCTTCCCGCTTCGTAGTTTTCCGACTCGAGCTCGAGGAGGCGCTTCGCCGTTTTCTCGTCCCCCCGGGAACAGGAGACCGCCGTCAGCGCCGCCGCGGCGAGGAGAACGGGAAGAACGAATTCGAGAATGCCCTTCTTACCTATCACGCCTTTTTTTTCTCCCCCGCTTCGGTCAGGATTTTGACGGTGGCGGAAGCGCCGATACGGTCCGCCCCCGCCTCGATGAGCGCCCTCGTGAACGCAAGGTCCCTGATTCCCCCGGAGGCCTTCACGCCCCCCTCCCCTCCGGCGATGAGGCGGAGAAGCCGGACGTCCTCGACGGTGGCTCCGCCGGAGGAAAAGCCCGTGGAGGTTTTCAGGAAATGGGCTCCCGCCAGGAGGGCCGTGACTCCGGCGAGGATCTTTTCTTCTTCCGTCAGCAGGCAGGTTTCCAGAATCACCTTCACCAGGAGACCTTCCGCCGCCTCGACGGTCGTCCGGATGTCCCGGAACAGGGTTTCCACGTCTCCGTCCTTGACGAATCCCGCGGGAACCACCGTGTCGAACTCCCGGCAGCCCCGGGAGAGGGCTTGTTTCACTTCCTCCGCCTTGCAGCGGGGATCGCCGTACCCCAGGGGGAAGCCGATGACGGTGCAGACCGCGACCCCGGTCCCCCGGAGCATTTCCGCCGCCCCGGCGACCCTGTTCGGGGGAATGCAGACGCTGGCGGTCCCGAAGGCGGCGGCCTCCCCGCACAGGGCGGCGAAAACCGCCGCGCCGGCTTCGGGCTTCAGCGCCGTGTGGTCGAAATACGCCGCCAGGGGACTGCCGGCCGGGGTCCTGACCGGAATTCTGGACGCCGGAACCGGCACGAGCCCCGAACGCCGGAGCCGCAGGATCGTCCCTTCCCTGATTTCTTCTATTTTTGCCGCCGTTCCGTCGTTCATGCCGTCCTTTTCTCCTATCCCCGGGGATGGAATTCCCGGTGTGATTTCTTCAGGACCTCCTGATCCACATGGGTGTAGATCTGGGTGGTCGAAATGTCCGCATGGCCCAGGAGTTCCTGCACCGCCCTGAGATTCGCCCCGCCCCGCAGAAGGTGGGTCGCGAACGAGTGGCGAAGGCCGTGGACCTTTCCCCGTTCGCGGACGCCGGCCAGAAGCGCCTTGAAGCGCTTCCAGATGCCTTTCCGTCCCAGCGGATCGCCCCGGCGGTTCAGGAAGAACGCCCCAGTCGGAGGTTTCGGAGCCTTCCGGCGGGCCGCCAGCACGGGACGGGCCTCGGAGAGGTACCTGCCGATCCACATGTCGGCCTCGCCGCCGATCGGCACGAGCCTTTCCTTGCGTCCCTTGCCTGTCACCC
>CAZGUL010000140.1:5815-7385 GCA_964529055.1 uncultured Spirochaetaceae bacterium | reverse complement strand
TACGGGGACCGGGAGCTCAACCTTCTGTACCGCCTGAAATACCTGATCCAGGAAAAACGCTACACCGTGGAGGGCGCCAGGCTAGCCCTGTTGGACGAACTCGCGGGCGGCCGTGAAAATGAACGGGCGGAGATCAACGCTGTCCGAAAACATCTTCTTGACGCGCGCGACGGGCTCGGCCGCCTGCGGGACAGGAGCCGCCGGTTCATCGAGAAATCGCTTTTCCCCCCCGGCCAGGGCCATCTCCGGAGAATCTGGGAGATTCTGCCCCCGGACGGGAGGGGAAATCTGACGGCGGGCCTCATGGAGCTCGCTCCGGAACATATCGCGCTGACTTCCCGACTCGCCGCCGATGCGGACCGGGGACCCCAAAAGCCCCTTGCCATGCGGATTTCGGCCTCCTCCGGAAATTTTCCGGAGGACCGGCCGGCCGCCGAGGCGGCCCTTGCCGGGGGACGCATCGGCCTCCTCACGATCGTGCCGGACGACGCTCCCTCCGAAGGAGTCCTCCCGGGGCTGGAAAGCCTTGCGGGCTTCGTCCGGGAGGCCGGGTACGCCTGCGGAACGGCCCCGGCGTGGTACATTTTCACGGGAGCGTCCCGGTTCCCCCGGATACGGGGCCTCGTCAGGGGACGGTTTCTTTTCGATCCCCGGCGGGTCCTGGTCGTCCGGGTCCCCGATTTTCCCTTTCTCGACGAAGAGGGACGGCTCCTCGTGCGGCCGGACGGCGGGATTGCCTGTTATTCCTCCGTCACGGCGGGGGCCCTGCTCCTGCTCCGCCGGGGCGGCCTGGACCGGAGCCTGGACGACAACGGGATCGACACCCTGTATTTCCTTCCGCTGAACCGGTTTTCGCTGCCGTTTCCCCATCAGCGCCTGCTTGCCGGCCATTACGAGAACGGCGCGGATGTTTCCGCGCTCCTGTTCCGCGGGGAAGGCGGGCCCGTCACGACGGGGATATACGCGGCCCGGCGCGGCCTTTTCCGCGGCGGGGAAGGGGTCCCCGTGCGGGCCGAGACGGCCCGGGTCGCCGCCCTCATGCCGGGGGCCCGATCGGCCGAAGAAATAGGGGACAGGGTGACGGAAAAATTCCGTTCCTTCCCGTATTTCATCGCCGCCGGGACCGAAAACCGGTGGGGACTTCTGGAGGACCTGTGACCGCATTCATCCTCGCATTGATGATCGTGCTCGCGCCGCTGTCCGCGGCGGGGCGGGACGCGTCCGGGCCCGACATCCGGGAAAACGTGGAAATTCGCCTGCTCAAGCGGGACATCATTTCGGCCCCCACGTCGGAGGTCCTTCAGGCGGCACGGGAGGTCCTCACCCAGCGGGGTCAGGAGCACAGGGTCGCGTTCGAGGTGCGCCGGACCGAAGATTCATTCTATATCCTGTTCATCAACGAGGAGGGATTGAATTTCCCGCTGTCTTCACGGGGTTCCTGGATCATAAAACGGGATCTCCGCAGCGGGGAATTCGTCCAGGCGAAGATCTTTTACCACGGCGAGCCCGGAAGTTTCGTCAGGGTTTTCCCCGATTCCCGGGGGCCGGTTTCAGGACGCTCCCTGGTGGA
>CAZGUL010000140.1:0-5805 GCA_964529055.1 uncultured Spirochaetaceae bacterium | reverse complement strand
ACGTTTTTCTGTTCGGCAGGAGGATCCACAACGACGTGCCGGCGGGAAGGTCGTTCGTCGACCTGTTGACCGGGTCATTCGCCGACATCGTGCGGCTGACCCGGGGGACGGTGGACTGGGACACCCTTCTGTCTCCCGTGGACCCGTCGGCGTACGGGAATTCCCTCGGAATGATAAGGGCTGTCCGGGAGGCTCTGCCCCGGCTGCCCGACGCGGACGACGGCGCGATGGACGAGAACGGAAAGCTCGTGTTCATCGAATCCCTGAAGGCCCAGGAGAGGCTTCCCGGGTTCAACTGTTCCGGATTCGCGAAGTGGGTGGCCGACGGCCTGTACCGTCCCCGGACCGGTTCCTTCCTGTCCCTGGACGAACTCAAGAAAAAACCATTGGATGCGCGGGGAAGCTTCATCTCCCGGCGTTTCGAGGAGGAACGGGACCCGTTTTTCGGCCTGGACTGGAGCCGTAACATAGCGGCCGCGCTGGCGCGGCTCGACGGCACCTCGGGGGTCACCGCCGAGTCCCAGGACGTCCGGAAGCTCCCGTACTGGCAGTATCGGGAGGATATCGGATTTCCCGCGGCCGACCTTCCGTCCATCCTGTACTACCTCGCGCTGACGGAACCCGGTCACTTCTACATCGCGTCGATCAACCGGGAATTCGGCAGGGACCCCGTTCTGCGGCAGCACGTCCACGTGGCGGTCCTGTTTCCGGTTTTCCGGGAGGACGGGACCTTTACGGCCCCCGTTTTCGAGCGCAACGTCGAAACGGGCCTGGAATCCCTCCACAACCGGTATTCCCGGGATTTCGTCCATCTCGTGCGGGTAAAGGCGGGCCGGGACTTCGAACCGCCCCTCTTCGAATAGCCGTCATTGAATAATCCGGCCCCGTGGGGTATCCTTGTACCCTATGAAAGGCCGATTGGTGATCCTTCTGCTCGCCCTTGTCCCGGCGGCGGTCTTCGGCGCCGACGGGGAAACCGACCTTTTCGACGGGGCGGAAAAACTCTTCCGTGAAAGAAAATACGACCTCGCCCTGGAAGGGTACGACGCCTTCCTGCGGGACCATCCCGCTTCGGAGCTCGCGGCGGACGCCCAGTTCCGGCGCGCCGCCTCCCTGTACTTTCTCGGCCGCTACCGGGAATCGGCGGATCTTTTCCGCAGGATCGAACTGCGCCACCGCTCGACCCGTTTCCTCCGTTCCGTTCCGTTCTGGAAAGGTCTCGCGTCCTTCGGCATGCAGGACCATGAAAGCGCGGCGCGGGAACTCTCGGCGTTTCTTGCCGAGGGAGCCGGGGGCGAGGCCGCGGAACAGGCCCTGCTGTATCTGTGTCTTTCCCATGACGCCCTGGGGCGGGCAGCCGACGCGGGGGCCGCGTTCGCGGCCCTGGCGGAAAAAGCGGAATCCCGCCGGATGACCGGCTATGCCGCCTTCCTGGTTTCCTCCCTTTCGGGGAAGAGTCCCGCGGAGGAAAAGGACGTGTATCTGCCCGCCGCCGGGGTCCTGCAGGCCGCGATCCCGGAGGCCGGCCCGGACGATGCTTTCCGATTCCGGCTCGTTCTCGGCGAGGCGGAAATCCGGCGGGGACGGTACGGGGAGGCCGAAGGTCTTCTCCGTCCCGCCGCCGCGGCGGAAAACTCCTCCCGGGACGAATACCCCCGGGCGGCATACCTTCTGGCCTACACCCTTTTCCAGCTCGGAAAGTCCGCCGAAGCCGCCGGGGCGGTCGATTCCGCCCTGGCCTCCGGCGGCGGAAAGGAGTTCGGGCCGCCGCTCCTGCGGCTCAAGTCCTTTGCGGCGGAAAGGCTCGGCGACTCAGGACTCGCCCTGGACGCTTCCCTGGACTACCTCGCCGCCGGTCCCGGGGACTTCCCGGTCCGTTTCGACATTGCCCGTCATCTGGCCGCCCTCAGGGATTACCCGAGACTGGCGGAAACCGCGGCGGGAATCCTGAAGGATTACCCGGAACTCGCGGTCCGGAACCCCCGGGGGTTCGGACTGGTGCGGTATCTGCAGGGAACGGCGGAACTCAACCTGGGCGACTACGGGACGGCGGCGGACATCCTGTCCCGGCTCCTGCGGGGCGGCGAGGCCCTTCCGCCGGAGACTCTGGCCTCAGCCCGGTTTTTCACCGCCTGGGCCCTGTACCGCGGCGCCCGGTACGCGGAGGCGTTTCCGGTCTTCGCCGAAACGGCGGCGGACACGGGGGCGGGCGGGTATTTCTCCCGTGCCTCCTACTACGGCGCATGGTGCGCCTTCAGCCTGGGGCGGTTTTCCGATGCGGCGGCCCTGCTGGAGAAGGCGGTCGTCCGGGCGGAGACGGACGGCGGTCCGGTGCTGCGCCGGCGGAGCCGTTTTCTTCTCGGACAGACCTACGCCGCCCTGGGGCGGACCTCCGACGCGGCCCGTGAATACCGCCGGCTTTTCACGGAGTATCCGAATTCCGAAATCGCCGCGGACGCCCATTTCGAGTTCGCCGGCCTCCTGAGGCTCTCGGGCGACGTCGACGGCGCCGCCGCGGCGTACAAGGCGATCCCCGGCCTCTATCCCGGGTCACCGCTGGGGGAGTCCGCCCTGATGCGCCGGGGCGAGATCCTGTACGCCGCAGGGCGATGGATCGACGCGCGGAGCGCCTTTTACGACTACCGGGCCGCATACCCCGCGGGAAGGCACGTCGATCAGGCGCTGTACTGGGGGGCCCTGGCCGCCGCGAAGGCCGGAGAACGCCACGGGGCCCTGCTGCTGCTGGAAAACCTGACCGGGAGGTTTCCCGGCAGCCCGCTGCGGCCCGATGCCCTGCGGGAAACCGCGGAGATGTACGCCCTGCTGGGTGACCATCCCCGGGCGGCGGAAAAATACCGGGAAATCATTTCCCGTCACCCCGCGGAGGCGGCCTCCTTCGGGGCGGAAAAGCGCCGGGAGGAACTCCGGCTGCTCGCCGGGGGAGCCGCGGAACGCGAGGCGGCCCTGCTGGTGAATATCCGGGGAGCGGGAGGTTCGGCGACCCCGGAAGGGCGGCAGGCGATGCTTGATCTCGCGGGTTTCTACTCAGGCGAGGGGCTTCCGGACTCGGAAAAGGCCCGGCCCCTGCTCGAAGACCTGCGCCGCAGGGCCGCCGAGGACCCGAAAAGGGCCGCCGAGGCGGGCTACCTCCTGGGCGAGCTGTCCCGGCGGGCCCGGAAATTTTCCGAAGCGGCGTCCCATTATCTTGCGGCCGCCTCCGAGCCCGGCGCCGACCGCGATCTCGTCGCCCGGAGCCTGCTCCGGGCCGCGGAAACGATGCTCCTCGCCGGCAGGCCCGAAGAGGCTGTGCGTCTCGCGGAACTGCTGAAAAGGAATTTTCCCGGCACCGACTGGGCCGCGGAAGGCGAAAAGATCCTGGGGGGACGGAAATGAAAAAGCTCATCATTTCCGCGGCCCTCCTGTGTCTCGGTCTCGCCTCCGCCGTGAACGCGGAGGACCCGAAGGGTCCGGACCTGGTTCTGCCCGGGATGGTTTTCGAAATCGAGAGCCTCCCTCCGGAAGACCTTGCTCCCGTTCTGCCAGCGGCGGAAACCCCGCGGCCGTACCTGCCTCCGCCGGACCCGCGCCTCGCGGCCGCGCCTCCCGTGCCCGACGCCGTCCTCGGCGCGGACGCGCTTCCGGCCGGCGCCGCCGCACTGCGGGCGGGCGACTCCTCGGTTTTCGCCCGGGGCACCCTCGGTGCGGGAAGCATGAACGGCCTTCTCGGAGAACTGTCGGTGGCGAAAACCGGGGGAGGACTGCGGTTCCGTGCCGCGTTTTCCCATGACGGCGCCGACGGCTACGACTTTCACGATCCCGGCACGGGTTTTTTCCGCAGGGACGATACGGTGGAGGCCCGGCTCGATGCGGACGCGGCCGGAGGGAACGTCGCAGCGGGAGGGTCTTTCCGGGAAACCGAGGAAGGGCTCCAGCGCCTCTCCCCGGTCTATTCCGCCATCACCCGGTTCGCGGAGGCCGACGCGGCCGTGACCCTCCGGCCGGCGGAAAAGGTGTCCTTCAAGCTGGAAGGAAACGGTTCCTACGCGGGGAAAATTCTCTCCTCGTCGGCGGCGGTGCCGCCGGCCGTCGACCGGGAGGGCGGCGAATACACCGCCGGGGCCGGCGCGGAACTGGGTTTCGAGGATGTGCGCTACCGCCTCGGCCTGTCCGCCCGGTACGGCTTCAGGTTTGCGCCGGATTACGATGAGCTTTCCGCCCGGCGTTTCGACGTTTCGGCCTCCGGCAGATTCGTCCCCCGGGAGGGCTGGAGCCTGGACGCCGCGGCGGGGATTTTCTGGAACGGCGGGAATCCGGTCTTTCCGTTCTCCGCCGGAATCTCGGGCCGGGCGGGGGAACTTTTCACCTTCGGCATCCGGGGCGGCTTCCGGGCGGACGAATACGATTACCGGAAATTATGGAAGGACCTCGGCCTCCTTCGCCTTCAGGATGACCTGGAGGACGGCTTCGCCTGGTTCGGCGAGCTTTCCGCCGGGGTGAAAACCGGGGACGATAAACTGCGCGTCACGGGCAGTTTCCAGGCCCTCCGCCGGGAGGACGCCCTGAAACTGGAAGATTTCGACGCGCCGACGGCGGCCTTCCCCTTTCATCAGGAAAACATGGAGTCCTTCCTGGCGGGGGCGGAAATCCGGTACCGGCTTTTCTCCGGGTTTACGGTCTTCGGAACGGGAAGTTCCGTTTTCGGCGGCCGGGCCTTCCTGGAAGCAGCCCATCGGTACGAGCCGGGGATGGGCTATCTGTCCGGTTCGGGAAAATACGGTTTCAGCCTGACCGCGGGCTGGAATACCCGGGACGAAACTGCGGTTCCGGATCTCCGCTGGCGGGGAACGGTGAAACCCGCGGAAGGGCTGGAATTCTCCCTGTCCGCCGAGGACCTGCTTGCCCCGTTTCTGGACGAACCCCGGGTCTCGGCCGGCCCGTTCGTCGCCCCCGGGTTTCGGGTGATGCTGAAAACGACGGTTTCTTTCTAGATATTCGAGGAGGCTTTATGTTCGCAGTTCTGCAAAAAGGGGGACCCATCCTGTGGATCATCCTCTTTCTCGCTTTCATCGCCACGGTCATCGTCGTCGAGCGTCTCATCTACTTCCAGAAAATCCGCACCGACGAGGAGAAGATGCTGAGCAGGCTCAAATCGACGCTGCGGAAGGGCCATTTCGACGAGGCCCTCGCCATCTGCGAAGCGAGCCAGTCGCCGATCTCCAACCTGATGCGGGTCGGCATCGACCACCGGGAGTATTCCGAGGAGAGGATCAAGGACGCCATCGTCGGCGCCGCGAACATGGAGATCCCGCGCCTGGAGAGGTACCTGTCGTCCCTGGGGACCATCGCGAACATCGCGACCCTGCTCGGGCTTCTCGGCACCGTGACGGGCAACATCCGCTCCTTCGGCGTTCTCGGCAGCGCGGGGGCCGTGGGCGACCCGGCCCTTCTTGCCCGGGGGATCGCCGAGGCTCTGATAACCACCGCCGCCGGTCTCATCGTGTCCATACCGACCATCGTCTTCTATAATTACCTGGTGAACCGGGTCAATCACACGATCATCCGGCTGGAGAACCGCGTCACCGAGCTCGTACTCATCCTGGTCAGAACCTCCGGGAGATGAGCATGGAGTTTCAAAGAAGGCTGAAACCCGCGGTCAATCTGGACCTCATTCCGATGATCGACGTCGTTTTCCAGCTTGTGCTTTTCTTCCTCGTCACGTCGACCTTCATCGTCACCCCGGCTCTGAACCTGAATCTGCCGGAGTCCTCCACCGCCGAACCCGTGCTGGCCTCGAAACTCGTCGTG
>CAZGUL010000139.1:0-7415 GCA_964529055.1 uncultured Spirochaetaceae bacterium | reverse complement strand
CCTGATGACGGCGTTGATCGGGTCCTGCCCCGGCGCGCTGGAAGCGATGATAATCCTGGCCGGCGCAATGGGAGCCGACGCGCCCATGGTTGCGGCGATGCACACCGCCCGGCTCGTGATCGTCATGGTGGTGCTGCCCCTTCTGGTGCGCCGCGCCGTACGCCCCCGGGAAACCGAAACGGCCGGGTAAAACCCGCTACTACCCGGAAAAGCCGGTGTCCTGGTCCTTCAGACCCCGGGGACTGCCGAGGATCTCCGCCATGACCACCGCCCGCCGCAGGGGGGGCATCTTCTCCAGTTTCGCTGAAAATATTCCGGTCCCGGCAGAACGCGGGGTTTTTTCCCGCGGAACCGCCGCCGCGGCAGGCCCGGCAGGCCCGGCGGGGACGGCGGCCTCCTTGACGTCCCGGGGAGGGGGGATTTCCCTGGCGGCGGGACGTGCCTGCTCCTCCCGGGGCCGGGTCGTCTCCTCCGGCGGCTTTCTCACAAACGGAGGCGGACCGTAGGGGGAGGTTTCCCGGGTCATGGTTCTCCCGGGATACAGCCCGCTCTGGAAGAGCCTGGCCAGAAGCGTCGCGGCTCCCGCGTCCTCCGCCCGGGGGCCTTCGGCCTCCCCGGGCTCCGCCGGCTGAGGCCGCCGGGCTTTTCCCGTTTCGACGATCCGGCCCTTCGGCGGGGTGACCGCCCCGGTTCCGGTCGTCGTCTTCTGCGCCGCCGTCCGTTTCGCCGCTTCCTGCTTTCTCTTTTCCCCCCGCAGGCGGATGAAGATGAAGAAGGCCATCGGGATCAGGTACAGCAGCGTATTAAAGAGTTCCTCCACTAGGTCCTGTCCTTGTCCTCGCCGCCGATGCTCCGGCGCATCTGGGTGTCGGCCTGGATGTTGGAGAGCCGGTAGTAGTCCATGACGCCGAGCCGGCCGTTCCGGAAGGCCTCCGCCATGGCGAGGGGAATCTCCGCCTCCGCCAGGACGACCTTCGCCCGGTTTTCCTGCACCAGCGCGATCATTTCCTGTTCCCGCGCCTGCGCCGCGGCCCGCCGCTTTTCCGCCTCCGCCTGGAAGCGCCGCTTGTCGGCCTCCGCCTGGTCGGCCTGCAGTTTCGCGCCCACGTTGGCGCCCACGTCGATGTCCGCTATGTCGATGGACAGGATCTCGAAGGCGGTTCCGGCGTCGAGACCCTTGCCGAGAACGCGCTTGGAAATCTGGTCGGGATTCTCGAGCACGGTTTTATAGGATTCGGATGAACCTATCGTCGTGACGATGCCTTCGCCGACCCGGGCGATGATCGTCTCCTCGGTGGCGCCTCCGACAAGCCGCTCGATGTTGGCCCGCACGGTGACCCGCGCCTTGACCTGCAGCTGGATGCCGTCCTTCGCCACCGCGTCGATGGTGGTCTTGCCTTTGCCCGGGTCGGGGCAGTCGATGACCTTCGGGTTGACGCTGGTTTTCACGGCGTCCAGAACGTCCCGCCCCGCCAGGTCGATGGCCGCCGCCCGCTGAAACGGCAGGGGTATGTTGGCCTTGTTCGCGGCGACAAGGGCCTGGCTGACCTTCATGATGTTGCCGCGGGCGAGGAAGTGGGTTTCCAGAAGGTCCGAATCCACCGGGATGCCGGCCTTGGTCAGCATGATCCGGGCGTCCACGATGACAGACGAATTGACGTGCCGGAGCCACATGCCCACCAGCCGGCCCATGCCGACCGGGGCGCCGGACAGCAGGGCGCGGAACCAGAGTCCGAAGAATTTCAGGAAGATCACCAGAAAGCCGATGGCGACGACGCCGATGATGCCGTAAACGATGAGAATTTCCATGTATTTTTTCCTCCTAGGTCTTTTTTACCGTGATGCGGTTGCCGCGGACCCGGACGACGACGACGGGGCTTCCCTCGGGAATGAACTCGCCGTCCGCCTCCACGCTGTAAATTGCGCCTTCGAACTCCGCCCGCCCGGACGGCCGCAGAACGCTGATAGCGACGCCCTTTTTTCCCGCCAGTCGGCGGGGAATCTCCTCTTCCGCCTCCGGAACCGCGGGGCTCCCGTCGGCGGGACCTCCCGCCGTTCCCCCGATGACCGTCTTCAGGGTCAGCCGGTCGAAAAGCCGCAGTTTCGGCGCCGCCAGGGCGATGACCCCGATGCCCGCCAGCCCCGCGACGATGCCCGACGCCACGATGAGCAGGTTGCGGGACATGATGTCCCACTTCCATGATACGTCGGGAATCACGAAGTCCTGCATGGACAGCACCAGGGCGAGGCCTATGAGCAGGATCCCGGAAATGCCGGTGACGCCGAACCCGGGAAGGATGAAAAGCTCCACCACCAGGAGGCCCACCCCGGCCAGGAAGAGCAGCAGTTCCATCGAGCCCAGGGTTCCCAGCATCGCGTTGCCGCCGAACAGGGTGACGAAGCATATCAGGGCTATCGTTCCGGGGATGCCGAAGCCGGGGGTCGAGATTTCCAGGAACAGGGCCACCAGGCCAACGAGGATCAAGAGGCCCTGCACGGGAGCTGATGTGACGATGCCCACCATCCTGTCCGCGAAGGTCTCCCGCACCTCCACCGCCTCGCCCGCCGCGCCGATTTTGGCCGCCAGGGCGGGAAGGGCCGCCGCCGTTCCCCGGGACAGCCCGTACTTTTCCGCCTCCCCGGCGGTGAGCGAAAGGAGCTTGCCTTTCGGGGAAATCACCGCGCCCCGTCTGACGGCGGCGGGCCGCTCCTTTTCAAGCCGCGCCGCCTCGTCCGCGGTGACGGCCCGGAGCTTTCCGCCCTCCTCGATTTCTACCAGTTCCACGTCCAGGTCGACCATCGCCAGGGCGATCGCCACGGGATGGCCGTTCTTTTCCGCCAGGGCGGCCATCTGGGTCCTCACCGCGCTTACGGTCTTCTCCCCGGCGGCCTCGGCCTTTCCTTCCGCGCCCATGATGACCGGGGCCGCGGCCCCGATGGAGGTCCCGGGGGCCATGTAAATTTCCGCGGTGCTCATGGCGATCAGGGCGCCGGCGGACCAGCTGACGCCCATGCCGCCGGGGCCGCTGCGGACGAAGGCCACGGTCTTCGCATCGGTGATGGAGCCGATGTACGAGGAAATCTGCAGGGCCGAATCCACCCGGCCCCCGAAGGTGTCGATGTCGTAAACGAGAAACCCGGCGCCCGCATCGCGGGCGGCGTCCGACTGCCTGCGCACGAAGGCCGCCATGGAGGGTTCGATGTCTCCGTGAATGGGTATGACGTAGGCGCGGCCCGGGGTCCCGGCCTTTTCCGCGTCCGCCGCGCGAAGAGCGTCCGCCGGGAAGAAAACCGCGGCGGCCGCAAACGCCAGCGCTGCTGCCAGTATTTTTTTCACCTGTACCTCTCTTCTTGGTTAAATATAGATAATATCCGCCGGATTCTCAAGAAATACCGCTCCGGCGGATCTGAGTATTTTGATTTTCCGCCCCTTTTCGGCTATAGTGGCCGCATGCCGTCCCCCTTGCGAGAAACGGACCTGTATCCCCCGGTCGCCGGCTTTCTGGAAAAGTCCGGCTACACCGTGCACGCCGAGGTCGCCGGTTCGGACGTCACCGCCCTCCGGAACGACGAGATCCTGGTGGTGGAGCTGAAGATCCGCTTCAACCTGGACCTGGTCCTGCAGACCGTCCGGCGGCAGCAGGCGGCGGACACGGTGTACGCGGCCGTGCCGCTCCGGGGCAGGAGGCGTTACCCGCCCCGGTGGGGTCTCCTCCGGGACCTGTTCCGCCGCCTGGGGGCGGGTGTCCTTTTCGTCCGCTTCCGGGAAAACGAGGCGCCCGCGGTCGAAATCGCCCTGCCGCCGGGCGACGGCCGCCCGTCGAAAAGGCCCTCGGTACGAAAGGCGATGCTCCGGGAAATCGGCGGGAGGCCCGGAAACTTCAACGTCGGGGGGTCCTCGGGCCGCCCCATCGTCACCGCCTACCGGACTGAGGCGCTCCGGATCGCGGCCCTGCTCGGATCAGGCGGAGAGCTGTCGCCGAAGGCTCTTCGGGAATCGGGCGCGGGCCCCAAATGCGCCGCGATCCTTCGGGACAACCACTACCGCTGGTTCGAAAGGGCCTCCCGCGGGCTGTACCGGCTCTCGCCGGACGGAAAAGACGCCCTGCGGGTCTTCGCGGACGTCGTCCGGGCCATCCGGCGGCGTTGACAGCCCATACCTTTCGATATAATCTAGAAAAAGAAATTTTCAACGCACGATCGGGAGGTCCCATGAATTACGTCGAGAAATTATTCAGCCTGGAAGGCAAAAACATCGTCATAACCGGGGGAGCGGGAGTCATCGCCGCGGCGCTGGCGGAAGCTCTTGTCAGGGCGGGGGCGAAGGTCTGCCTCTGGGGCCGCGGCACCCATCATCCGGTGGCGGAGGCGGTCAAAAAAGTGGCAGACGCCTGCGGGGCTCCGGACAAGGTGTTCGGGGTCACGGTGGACACCGGCGTCGAGGATGACGTCAAAAAGGCCATCGCCGAAACGGAAAAAGTCATGGGCGCCCCGAACGTTCTGGTCAACGGCGCGGGCGGGAACAAGGGCAAGGCCCCCTTCGTCGACCTGGACCTGAAGCTCTTCAACGAAATCGTGGAGATGAACATCCTCGCGGGGCTCGTGATTCCGACGAAGCACATGGCCGCCTACTGGATCGGGAAAAAAATCAAGGGCTGCATCATCAACATGACGTCCATGGCGTCCTACATCCCGCTGTCCGGCACCTGGGCCTACGGGGCGGCCAAGTCCGCCACCCTGAACCTGACCATGGCCACGGCGAAGGAATTCGCCCCCTTCGGCATCCGGGTCAACGCGGTGGCGCCGGGATTCTTCATCGGCCATCAGAACAAGGCCCTGTTGATCAAGGACGAGGCGACGGGAGAGCTCACCGAAAGGGGCAAGGCGGTCATCGCCCACACGCCCTTCGGCCGCTTCGGAAAGCACGAGGAACTTGCGGGGGCAACGATTTTCCTGATCAGCGACGCGGCGGCGGGTTTCGTCACCGGCGTTTCCCTGCCGGTGGACGGCGGATACCTGGTCCACAACATTTAAGGAGGCCTCCTGATGCCGAATTTCCTGGGCGACGATTTCCTCCTCGCGACGGATACCGCCCGCGAGCTTTTCCATTCCTTCGCGGAACCCATGCCGATTTTCGACTACCACTGCCACCTCTCCCCGCGGGAGGTCGCGGAAAACAAAATTTTCGCCAACCTGACGGACATCTGGCTGAAGGGGGACCACTACAAGTGGCGGGCCATGCGCGCCGCGGGGATGGACGAAAAATACATAACCGGCGGGGCGTCGGACGAGGAAAAATTCCTCGCGTGGGCCCGCACGGTGCCGAAAACGGCGGGAAATCCCCTCTTTCCGTGGACCCACCTGGAATTGAAGCGCTACTTCGGGATCGACGGCATCGTGCTGTCACCGGACACGGCCGCCGGAGTATGGCGGACGGCGAACGACAAGCTGGCGGGTCCCGGTTTCACCCCCCGGGCCATCATGGAGAAGTTCCGGGTCAAGGTCGTCTGCACCACCGACGACCCCGCCGACGACCTGGCCTGGCATAAAAAAGTCGCCGCGGACCCGGCTATGAAGACCCGGATGCTTCCCGCTTTCCGGCCGGACAAGGCGATGGAAGCGGACGACGCGGCCGCCTACAACGCCTACCATGAGACTCTCGGCGCCGCGGCGGGCGTTCCGATAAAGACCTTCGCCGACCTGATCGAGGCCCTGGACAAACGGCACCGGTATTTCCACGACAACGGCGGCAGGCTCACCGACCACGCCCTGGTGACGCCGGCGGCGGAATTCGTTTCCGGCCGGGACCTGGAAGCGGTCTTCGCGAAGGTCAGAAACGGACAGAATCCGACCCGCCTTGAGGCCGACGCGATCCGCACCGGGGTCCTCCTCGAGGTCGCCCGGATGAACTCCCGCCGGAACTGGACCATGCAGCTCCATCTCGGGGCCCTCCGGAACGTCAACAGCCGCATGTTCGCATCCCTGGGGGCCAACACGGGCTACGATTCCATGGGAGACGGGAAGGTCGCGGCGGGGCTGGCGAAGTTCTTCGACACCCTGGAGGCGAAAAAGGAACTTCCCCGCACCATCCTGTACAGCATCAACCCGAACGACAACGAAGTGCTGATAACCATGGCGGGCAATTTCCAGGACGGCAGCACCCCCGGAAAGATGCAGCTCGGCTCCGGATGGTGGTACAACGACCAGAAGGACGGCATGGAACAGCAGATGCGGACCCTGGCCAACATGGGCCTGCTTTCGGTTTTCGTCGGCATGCTCACCGACTCCCGGAGCTTCATGTCCTACCCGCGGCACGAGTATTTCCGCCGGGTGCTCTGCGGCATACTCGCCGGCTGGGTCGAGGCCGGGGAAGTCCCGCGGGACCCCAAGCTTCTGGGAGGCATGGTGGAGGACATCTGCTACAACAACGCGAAAAACTATTTCGGCATGTCCGCAGAATAAAGGAGAAACAATGAAGACTCTGGAAAAATATTCCTTCGGCATCGGCGACCGTTTCACCCGGCAGGGAAGGGCCCAGCTCGCGGCCCTCCTCGCGGCGAAAAAACTCGGCGTCGACCTCGTTCCGGTCTGGAACAAGTCCTTCCGCGAGCACTCGATCATCCACACCCAGCCGGACACGGTGAGGGCGGAAGCGGACGCGGCGGTGAAGGCCCTGGGCTGGAAGGACTCCTACTACGTTGACGCCGACCACATCGGCCTGAAAAACGTGGACATCTTTCTGGACGCCAGCGACTTCTTCACCCTGGACGTCGCCGACTTCTCCGGCAAGCCCGCGAGCGAGGAAAGCATAAAAGCCTTCGTCGCTGATAACCGCAAATTCGTCGGCAAGCTCGCGGTTCCCGGCATCGACGGGCCGCTTTCCATCACCGAGGCGGTCATCGAGGGCGCAGCCCGCAAGTACCTCTTGGCGGTCCAGGAGGCGGGGAAGATATACCGCCATGTGGAGGCGAAGAAGGGGAAGGGAAACTTCATCACCGAGGTCTCCATCGACGAAACCGACGCCCCCCAGAGCCCCGTGGAAATGCTCTTCATCCTTTCCGCCATCGCGAAGGAAGGAATTCCGGCCCAGACGGTGGCGCCGAAGTTCACCGGCCGCTTCAACAAGGGCGTGGACTACGTGGGCGACATTGTCCAGTTCGAGAAGGAATTCAACGAGGACCTCTCGGTCATCGCCTTCGCCATGAAGGAGTTCGGCCTGCCCGCCAACCTGAAGCTCAGCGTCCATTCCGGCAGCGACAAGTTCTCGATCTACGGACCCATAGGGCGGGCCATCAGAAAGCACGGCGCCGGCCTCCACCTGAAGACGGCCGGCACCACCTGGCTCGAGGAGCTCATCGGACTCGCCTGCGCCAGCGGGGAGGGCCTGGCCATCGCGAAGGAAGTGTACCGGAAGG
>CAZGUL010000138.1:3554-7456 GCA_964529055.1 uncultured Spirochaetaceae bacterium | reverse complement strand
GTAAAGCGCCATTTCCTCACCGCCGACAACGTCCTGTCCGGCGAGTCGGCCGTTTTTCTGGACGGATCGGACAGCACGGCCGTCACGCCCGACCTTTTCGAAAAAGGGGCCGTCGTGCTGAAGGACCACGTATCCCGGAGCGTCACGCTCAGGAGCAGGAAATCCGGCCGTTTCGTCCGGGTCGACTTCCCGGGCTTCCCGTTCCTGGGAATCTGGTCTCCGAAGGGCGGCTGTCCCTTCGTCTGCATCGAACCCTGGCACGGGGTCATGCCCCTGGCCGATTCCACCCGGGACATCACGAAGAAGGAAGGCGTCCTGTCCCTGGAGGCGGGAGGGAAATTTTCAACCCGCTACACGGTTACGGTCGGCCGGTCGTGAAATCCTTTTTCGACGGCAGACTTACCGTGGAAACCGGGGACATAACGGCCCTGGAGACCGACGCCGTGGTCAATGCGGCCAACTCGAGCCTCCTCGGCGGCGGCGGCGTGGACGGCGCCATCCACAGGGCCGGCGGACCGGCCATCCTCGAGGAATGCCGGGAAATCCGGCGCACCCGGTATCCCGACGGAATGCCGGCGGGCCTGGCCGTCACGACCGGAGGCGGCAGGCTCAGGGCGAAGTACGTCATCCACACGGTGGGACCGGTCTGGCACGGCGGCTCCGCCGGGGAGGACAGGGTCCTGGCGGACGCATATCTCAATTCGGTCCGGGAGGCGGAATCAAGAGGACTTTCATCCGTCGCCTTTCCCGCCGTCTCCACGGGGGTCTACGGTTTTCCCCGATCCCGGGCCGCACGCATCGTCGCGGAGCTCCTGCGGGATTATTTTCTCGGCCGGCCGAAACTGTCCCGGATCAGGCTCGTCTTTTTTTCCGCCGCCGACGCGGACGTCTTTCTCGAAGCCGCCGGCCCCCTGCTGACGGGAGCTTCCCGGTAATGTCGCTGAACTGGAAGGAAATCGCCCTCATTCTGTCGGAGCTGCCGGTTGAAGGCTCCCACATCCAGGGAGTGCGGCAGCCAGACTTCCGCAGCCTGGTCCTCGAGCTGTACCGCCCCGGCGGGGCATGGGCGCTCTACTTCAACCTGGGGGCCGACGGTTCCCGCCTGCATTCCCTGACCCGCCGCCCGCAAAACCCCCGGGTGACGCAGAGGTTCGCCGAGTTCCTCCGCGCCCGTCTCCGGGGCGGAAAAATCGCCGGGGTCCGCCAGATTCCCGGGGACAGGATCGTGCTTTTCACGGTCACCCGGGGCGGCGAAACGACGAAGCTCTGGGTCCGGCTCTGGGGGGCGGCGTCAAACATCATCGCAGCCGACGAGGGCGGGGTGATTCTTGACGCCTACTTCCGGCGGCCGAAGCGGGGGGAGGAAACCGGCGGGCGGTACGACCCCGAGGCCGCGGCCCCGGGAAAAAGCGGCGACCGCGTTTTCCAGGTCCGTCCCCGCCCCGCGGACATTTCCTTCAACGCCTTCATCGAGGAGCAGTACCGCGGGAAGGAGGAGGAAGCCCGGAGGCGGACTCTCCTGGCCCTGCTGGAAAACCGCTTCAAGATCCGGGAGGCGAAGCTCCACGCCGCCCTTACGGGGCTCACGCTGCGGCGCAGCGATTACACCGGCCTGGAAACCTACAAGAAATTCGGCGACCTCATCATGGCGAACCTCCACCGGATCAGGAAGGGCGATCCCTGGCTGAGGGTGGAGGATTACGGCGAGGACGGCGAGCTGGAAATCAAACTCGACACAGCGTCGAGTCCCTACGAAAACGCCGAAGCGTACTACCAGAAATACAAGAAAGCGAAAAACGGCCTCTCCATCGTGGAAGAGGAAATCTGCGGTCTGGAACACGAGCTCGGGCGGCTCGCGGAGCGGCGGCAGGCGCTTGCGGAGGAACGGGACCTCCCGAGGCTGGAGGAGGCCGCGCGGGAGGAAAAGCCGGCAAAGACGGGGGCCAGGGAAAAGGGCGCCCTGCCGGGCCTGCAGTTCCTTTCCCACGGGTTCCGCATCCTGGTGGGCCGGACCGCGGCGGAAAACGACGAGCTCCTGCGCCGGCACGTCCGGGGAAACGATTACTGGCTCCACACCCGGGACCATCCCGGAAGTTACGTCTTCATAAAGGGGAAGCCGGGAAAGTCGGTCCCCCTGGAAACCCTTCTCGACGCCGGCAACCTGGCGGTCTTCTACAGCAAGGCCCGGTCGTCGGGCAGGGCGGAGCTCTACTACACCCAGGTCAAGCACCTAAGGCGGGCGAAGGGTGAAAAGACGGGCACCGTCCTGCCGACCCACGAAAAAAACCTGTCCGTCGCGCTCGACCCGGCCCGGCTGGACCGCCTGGACGGCGAAAAATGATTCCCCCGGAGAATTTCCTGTTGAAAGACGGGAATTTTTTGATAATACTTGACGTATGAGCATCGATCCGGGCGTTAAAATTCGCGAGCCCATCGTCGAAGGTCTCTTCTACCCCGACACGGGCGACGCTCTTCGTAAAGACATCGAAACCTTCACTGCCGCCTCCGGCGAACCTCGGGGAAAGGCCTTCGGGATCGCGGCCCCCCATGCGGCCTACGAAAAGGCCGGTCCCCTCATCGCCTCCGCCTTCCTTTCCGCAGCGGAAAGAAAAATCAAACGCGCGGTCATGCTCGGTCCCGTCCACCGGGATTTCACCGACGAGATCATCCTCCCCGAGTCATCCTGGTTCAGGACTCCCCTGGGAAACGTCCGGGTTGACGAAGAAAGCGTGGAAACCCTTCTGTCCTGCGGCACGATGTTCGTCCGCAACGACATTCCCCATCTGGAAGAGCACTGCATCGAGGTTCTCCTGCCCTTCGTTCAGTTTCACTTTCCGGAAGCCGAGATCGTTCCGGTCCTGGTGGGAAGGGATTCGAAAGCAGCGGTGAAGGCCCTGGAAAAAGCCCTGTTCATAGCCTTCGGCGAGGTTTTCGCCGAAACGCTCTTCGTCGTTTCGACGAATTTCTCCGGCGGCGGGGACATCGGAGCGGGAAAGGCCGAAGCCGATGAAATCGTCGCAGCGGCGCTCCGGGGGGACGCGGAGGCCCTGACGGCGGGCAAAACCTCCCGGAAATACGACGCCTGCGGGGTCGGCTGCCTTGCGGCCCTGCTGGCCCTCCATCCGGCCGGAAAGGTCCGACTTCTGGGCCGGGGGTCCTCGGTTTCCGATCCGGAGCGGATGCGGGGCGTCGAATACGCCGCAATCTCGGTGGACCCCTGATGGAATTTTCGCTGTCCGACGACGAAAAGCGCATCCTCCTCGAAACCGCCCGTGAAGCGGTGGCCTCCGCGCTGGAACGCCGCCCCCCCCCGCCGATCCGAAAGCCCGCCCGGCCTCCGAAGCCCCCGCGGAGCCTTCGTAACCCTCCGCTCCCGTGAGGGGGTCCTCCGGGGCTGCATCGGCAGCATAACAGGAACGCGCCCCCTGGACGAAACCGTGGAGGAAATGGCCCGGGCAAGCGCCTTTCAGGACCCCCGCTTCCGGTCCGTCACCCGGGAAGAGTTTGACGGCCTCCGCTTTGAAATCAGCGTTCTGTCCCCCCTGCTGCGTGCGGATTCCCCGGAGGACGTCGTTCCGGGAACCCACGGGATCTACATCAGGCGGGGCTGCAATTCGGGACTGCTTCTTCCCCAGGTCGCCGTGGAGCAGGGCTGGGAAAGAGAACAGTTTCTGAACCACGGCTGTCTGAAGGCGGGGCTTCCCCCGGAGACCTGGAAGATGCCGGACACCGAAATTTTCATTTTCACCGCCCTGGTCTTCTCGGAATGATAATCCGCCGAACCGTCGAAGGCGGCGACCGCTCCTGCGTCCCCGTGGCCGGCGAAAATTCGAAAAGCGCCGTCGTCCGGCTCTTCCGCGGCATCCGGACCCTGGGGTACATGCTGAAGGACGACAAGGTCG
>CAZGUL010000138.1:0-3544 GCA_964529055.1 uncultured Spirochaetaceae bacterium | reverse complement strand
CATGGAAGGCCGACGGCGTCGACACCGGTGAAGGCAGATGCTGGCTGTACGGTTCCGCCGTCGACGCCGAATCCCTGTCCGGCCTCCTGATGTACCTCCCGGAGAAGGACGCCCTGGCCCTTCTCGCCGATGCCGCGGCTGCCTGCATGAAATTCTCCGCGGAGAACGTCCTTCCCGGCGGGTTTCGCCTCGATCTTCTTTACCGCATCGGGGACGGAGGATTTCTCGTCCTGTCGGATGCAATCGCGGAAAAGGCCGGGATCCGCGACGGAGAGCCCGGCCACCCCCTTCTGTCCGGGGAACGGGCAACCTCGTTCGCCCTGGGCTGCGCCGCATACCGGATCATGACGGGCCGCCCCGCCTTCCAGGACCATCGGGACATGGAAATCCCCCCTCTTCCCCTCCGGGCCGTCAGGCCGGAAATCCGGGAGGACGCGGCCCTGTTCGTGGAGAAGGCCGTTGCCCCGGCACGGGGTGCCCCGTCGCCCTCCCCGCCGGCCCTCGCCGAATGGGCCGTCCGTCTGCGGAACTGGGCGCATGAGGGTTTTACCCGGCCCCTCGCCGTCGTGGAGATCGGGAGATTCGCGCGGAAGGGACGCTCCCGCCGGAGGAACCGGGCGCTGAAGGTCCGCTTCCGCGGTTATCTGCGACGGAACGGGGGCCTGCTCGCCGCCGCGTCCGCCGCTCTCACGGTGGTTCTCCTTTTCGGCATTCCCGTCCTCCGGGGGCTCCTGGCCCGACCCGTTTCGGCGGGGCTGGCTCCCGAGGCCGTCGTCCGTCTTTTTTATTCATCCATGGGGAAACTCGACCATGCGGCCATGCGGGACTGCGTGACGGGAAACGCCGGCCGGGATTACATCGAAACCGCGGCCCATCTCTACGCCGTTTCCCGGGTCCGGCAGGCGGTGGAAGGCGCGGCGATCATCCTGGGAGCGGACGAATGGGAGCGTTCCGGCAGGCCGGCCGGAGCCGCTGTTTACGGCGCCGCCCGCCTCCTCGCGGAGGAAGCGCCCGAAGATTCGCCGGAGCTTCCCGTTTTTCTCGTCCGGTTCGAACTCCGGCTCCCCTCCCCGGATTCCGCCGCCGGGTCCGAAGGCTTCCTCGTGACCGACAAGGTGTACATCGGGTCCGCCAGGAAAGGCTGGCGCATCACGCGGATCGAAAGAATCGACGAAAAACGGATCAGTCCGCCGGCGCTTCCATGAAGGTGGAGGCAAAGAATCCCGCGCCGATAAGCGAGAGGACCCCGCCGGAAACCTTCAGCGCCGTTTCCTCCGCGAATCCCGAGTCGCCGGCCATGCCCGCGACGATCGCTGTCGCGCCGATCACGATGAAGCCCAGGCTTCCGAAACGGACCTTGTTTCTCCGCATTTCCCGGAGTTTCGCCTCCCATTCGCGGCCGACCAGCGTTTCCGGCCCGGCCGGGGTTTCGGCGGCGGATGCGGCCGGTTCCTGTCCGGCCTTGTCCACCTCGGGAACAGCAGCGGCGGCCGCCGTCGAAGCGTCGGCAGGCTGAGGTTCGGCGGCCGGCCGGCGCCCAGGGGCGGCTGCGGCCGCTTCGGTTTCCGCCACGGCCGGCGGACCGGCTTCGGGAGGAAGGACGGGCGGAGGGATCGCCGGAACCGGCGGCCCCGAAAAGACGGACGGCCCCGGAGGCGGCGCGATGGCCGGCGGCGTCACCGATTCACCCGCGGCTTCCTGCCCCCTTCGGACCTCTTCCTTCCGGGCCCTTTCCAGCGCTTCCGGCGACAGGGCCCTTATGCTTTCCCTTTCGACTTTGCCGGGAAGTCCGGGAAAGTTCTCCTCCAGCCGGGAGGGCTCCACGAGGGGGGCCTGAAAATCGTTTTGTTTCCAGAACGCGGAGACGGCGGGTTCCACGGGGGTCTTTCCGGGGAGAATGCGCGGCGCTTCCGGAGAGGCGTCGCCGGGCGGCGCCGTGTCGACGATTTTGATCATCTCATCGGCCTCCAGGACAACAGGCTTTCCGGCGGACTCCGCGGAAACATCCGCGAGGGCGACCTCGACGGAACCCTGGAAACAGTAAACTTTCGTGGCCGGGGAGATTCCTCCTCCGCCCCGCTCCGCGATGTAATCGACGCCGAAATCCGTTCCCCGGACTCCGGCGACGGCGCCGCGGCCGCGGACCCGGAACGGTTCCCTGCCGGTGAATTTCAGGACCTTCGCCCGCACCCGGCCGTAAGCCAGATTCAGCTCGGCGCCGCCTTCGGGCGAGAGGCCCGCCACCGTGAATGTGGTGTTCTCCGCGATCTTGAGGACCGCTTCCCGGGGGTGGAGCTGGATCTCGAGAAAGGTGTCGTCCCCCGTCCCGATGAGGTCACCCGCGAAAACGGGCAGACCGATGATGTCGTCGATCCGGGGATCGTAGGTGATGTAGCCTCCAACGCGCAGGATCGAAACCTCCGTCCCCTGCGCGAACAGGATGACGCCGAAGGCCTTGCCGGCAAGGTTTCCGGCGGGCTGGGCCGCCGCCGAAGCGGCCGTCAAAAGGATAACCGCCGCCCATGCGGCGCGGCTGCGGATGTTCGGGTGTCTCACGTTTATAATCTAAACCGCCTCATTGAATCTTGCAAGAAAAGGACATATATTTTCCCCAATCATGGACCAGGTCCGCAGCGAAATCAGGATCGCCTCCACGGATAAGGCCGTCAACGACCTTCTCGGGTCCCTGCGCGACGCCGGCGGGCCCGTTTCCCGCCGCTTCAGCCAAGGAGAGGACTTTCTTCTCCTTCTCCCGTCGGAGTTCCGCGTCCCGTCCCTGCCGATCCATCACGACGTCCGGGTCGCCGAACCCTCCGCGGAGTACCGGGAAAAAATCCGCGGCCTTCTCGTCGAGCTCGGAAAGCTGGTCCCCGGGGTCTTTCGCGGCCTCACCTACATGTTCGATCCGGCGGAGATTCTCCGGCCCGCGTTTTTCCAGATATTCCGCTGCGGCGGCGACTCCTATCTCTTTCTCCTCCGGACGGACCTCCAGTGGCGGCCGCAGGAGCACGAAACGATCCGCCGGGGCGACAACGACCGCACCGCGGAGTACCTTTCCCGGAAACTGTACCTGGAGGCGGACATCATCCCTCTGGAGGAGGTCCTCACCGACGGCGGAAGAGTTACGGGCTTCCGGATCCGCCGCTCGATTTCCCAGACCTGGATCGGCGAGAAAGGCAGGGGGTATTTCGTCCAGGGCATCTGGATTGACCTGGAAATCACGAAATTCTTTTCCCGGCTCCTGCTTCCCCCGGAAAAGCGGATGTATCCGTACTACCCGTACACCTGCAAGCATCGGGCGGTATGCCGCTCCGTCGTCGAGCCCGAGGCGGGCAGAAGGGAAGGCTTCGTTCCGCTGCTTCACCGAGTCCGTCTCTTTCTGGAACCCCGGATGGGAGAGATTGAGAAAGCCCTCAAGAATTCGGATTTCTCCGAGAATCTGGAATCCTTTACGAGAATGAAAAGCCGGATTCCCGCCGAGTGGTACGATGAATGGAAAAACATCAGCGTCCGCGCCTACCTGAACGACAAGGACATGAAGGAG
>CAZGUL010000137.1:0-7498 GCA_964529055.1 uncultured Spirochaetaceae bacterium | reverse complement strand
AAAGCAGATGGGATACAGCGCTTCCAGGAGGTCGTCCAGGTCGGCCAGGGGGAGGGCGCCGCGGACGATGCGGTGAATTTTCCGGTACTCGGTCTTTTCCACCGATTCGGTTTCATCCCACAGGGCCTCGGTAAGCTTTTCCCCCGGACGCAGGCCGATGGAGACGATGGGGATTTCCCTCTCCGGCTCGAAGCCGTAAAAGCGGATCATCTGCTCCGCCAGGTCCTTGATGGGCAGGGGCTCCCCCATGTCGAGGACGTAAAGGTTCCCCCCCCTGCCGACGCCGCCGGTCTGCAGCACCAGCGACGCCGCCTCCGGGATGGTCATGAAGAAGCGGCTGGCCCCGGGATCGGTGATCGTGACCGGGCCGCCCTTCATGATCTGTTTCTGGAACAGCGGGACGATGCTTCCCCGGGAGCCCAGGACGTTGCCGAAGCGCACCACCATGAAGGACAGCGCACCGCCGCCGTCCGCCCGGAGCACGATCTCCTCGGCGATTTTCTTCGTGACCCCGTACACCGACCGGGGGTTCACCGTTTTGTCCGTGGAAATCAGCACGAACCGCCGGGTGCCGGCCTCCACGGAGGCCTCCACCAGGTTGCGGGTGCCGAAAACGTTGTTCTTGATGGCCTCGACAGGGTTCGCCTCGGTCATCGGCACGTGCTTGTACGCCGCGGTGTGGAAAACCACGTCGGCCTTGAGTCTCTTCAGGATGAAGCGGGTGAATTCCCTGTCCTTCAGGTCGCCGATGACCGGAACGATGGTGGCCTTTTCGCCGACCCCCTCCTCCTGCAGGATCCGGAGTTCCCGGTCGATCTCGTAGATGCTGTTTTCCCCGTGGCCGAAGAGGTAGAGCCGCTCGGCGCCGCCGGACAGGAGCTGGCGGGAAAGCTCGCTTCCGATGCTGCCCCCCGCCCCGGTGATCAGGACGCGCCGCCCCCGCAGGTAGGACAGGCTCCGTGTCAGGTTGATAGTCACCGGGCTGCGGGCCAGGAGGTCCTGGGGGTCGATTTCCCGGGCCAGGATGAGGTGGGCGGAGCCCTCGATGATCTGGGAAATTCCCGGCAGGATCCGGATTTTCGCGAAATCCGCCTTTTTCAGGAGCTGGTACAGGTCCTTCAGCTTTTCCCGGGACGCGCCGGGTATCGCGATGAGGGCCTCGTCGGCGGGGGTCTGCCGGAGCAGGCTCACCACGTCCTTGATGGGCCCCAGCACGGGGACCCCCCCGATGCGGATGCCGATCTTCCCCGGGTCGTCGTCCAGAAAGGCCACCACCTGGCCGAAAATGCCCTTTTCCCGGATTTCGCCGGCGATGGCCGTTCCCGCGAAGCCCGCGCCGATGATGTAGATGCGGCTTTTCTTCTTGCCGTCAGCCATTTTCGGCCTCCCCGGTTTCTCCGAGGATGTCGATCCCCAGATCGACGAGGAAGGACTCGTCGTACATGTCCAGGTGAATTTTCGCCCGTCCCTTCCGTTTGTCGATTTTCACGATCCGTCCCTCAAGCCCCGTAAGCGGCCCCTCGACGACCTGGATGCGGTCGTTGGTGTCGAAGCGCACCGTCGATTTGCGTATCACCTCGCCGAACCCGAGAAAGTGGAGCAGAACCTCCCGGTCCCGGCCCTCCACCGGCCGGATGTCCCGGTTGCTCTTCAGGAACCGGCAGAAACCGGGCACCCGCCTCATCCGCCAGTAAATGTCCGTTGAGATTCCGGAGCCGGCCAGAAAGACGTAGCCCGGATACAGGGGCTCCTCCTTCCTGCCGACCTTTCCCTTCCGGCGGACCGACAGCACCCTGCGGGGAAACACGATCTCCAGCGGCTCCGCGGCCCGGAGTTTCCGCGCCAGGGACACGAATTTCGCTTCCTCCCGGGTCTTTACCTGCACGGCGAAATAATTCATGGTCGCCGTTTCAAAATATCATGAAGGCCGCTTATGCGCAACAGGCGGCGCTCACGGACGGAGCCCGCCGGGCCGATACTGAGGGAATGAGACGGGCACATTTCGCGGCGGTCCTGGTCCTCCTCTGCGCCTCCGCCGGCGCGGAAACGGTCATGGTGGCGGTGGGGCGCGGGGGACCTCCCCCGGAGGACGAAAAAGCGGAAAAATTCTATCTTTCCGCGGTGGAGGACGGCATCATGGAGGAGTTTTTTCTCGCCGATTCCATCGTCTTCAACGACGGCGGCCATCCCTCCCGGACGGAACGGCTCGACGTCATGCGCCGGGCCCGGGAAGGCGGCGCGACCCGGCTCCTTTTCGTGGAAACCACCTTCGCGGAAGCCCCCGCCGCGGCAGGCCCCGCGCGGACACCTTCCGGGGAGCGGCCGGATCCCGCGGCGCCGGGCGCGGAGGCAGGGAAACCCGCACCCCTGCCGGAACGCCTCGCATACGCCTACTACCACGTGGCGGAGCAGAAGCTCCTCCTCGGCGGGGAGGTGGACGCGAAAACCGCCTGGAGGGGCGGCGAAATCTCTCCGGAGAAGTATTGCGCCGATCTGGGCCGGCGGATCGCCCGGCTCGTTCTGGCCGGCGGCGGGATCGGCAAAACCCGGTAATTCTGAATCGGAACTTCCGGGAAAAACCTCATCCGCGGGGCCGGAGCTTCCGATAATCGAACCAGGAGTCTCATGAATATGAAGCGCAGTGCATTGCTGGTGTCCCTGGGAATGATCCTGACGCTGAGTCTCGCGGCTCAGAAGTCGTGGGAAGGTTCCGCCGCCGCGGGCAGATACGGCGAATTCCCGCCGGAAGGGTATTTCGGTAACTCGAATTCGTTTCCGCGTAACTCCATCGTCGATGTGGTGAACCTGGAAACCGGCAAAAGCGTGCGCGTCATCATTTCCGGAGGGCTCCTGGATCCCTCCCTTTTTCTCGTTTTGTCCGGGGAAGCCGCGGAAGCGGTGGGTCTGGAAAGAAAGGACACCGCCCGGGTGCGGGTGAGCCCGGTGGTCGTTCCCGGCAGGACGTCTCCGGCGGCGGGTTTCGACCTGCCGTACAGCGTCGATCCCGAGGTGAATCCCGCCGCGGCCGCGGGGGACGTCAACGCCGGCGTGGACAAACGTCTGCCCCGGGAGCCGGCGTCCGCTGCCGCCGCCGTGATCGTGCCCGCCGTTCCGGCCGAACCGGAGCCCGAGCAGGCCGCCGCCGAAACGCCGCCTGAAGCGGAAGCGCCGGAGGCGGTGATCGCCGCGGCGCCGGAACCGCCCGCCGCGCCGGAAGCACCCGCCGTACCGGAATCCGTCCTGCCCTTCGTCGCGGCGGAGGGCATGGAAACCCACGAACCGGAAGCGCCCGAGTTTTACGAGGGGCCCGTCGCGGCCGCCGTCGCCGGCGGGGAGGGCCCGGAAATTCCGGCCGAACCGGAGGCCGCCGGGGTGGTTACCGGGGACGACATCGACAGGCCGGCCGCCCCGGCGGGCGATGCGGTCGTTCTCCTGGAACCCGAGGAAGAGAAGCCTCCCGTATCCGACGAGGATGCGAAGGAGTCCGTCGAAAAGCTCGACACCATTATAGCTTCCATTCACGAGACGCCGGCCGCCGAACCCGTCCCGGCCGAACCCTACCCCGTGGAAGCGGCCGCCCCGGCCCCCGGGAGCGCGCCGGAACCTGTCGTTGCCGCGGTTCCGGCAGCCGAAGCCGCGGGCCCGGCGGACGCGTGGGCCCGGTCGAACCTGCCCCTCGTTGCGTCCCTCACCCGGAAGGCCTACTACCTTCAGGTCGCCTCCTTCGCGAACCCCCGGGGGGCCCGGCCGGTGGTGGACGCCCTCGCCGTGTCCTACCCGGTGGTTGTCCAGCCCGTGGGCGGGGACAAGCCCCTGTACCGGGTGCTCGTGGGACCCGTGCCGGACGACGAGCGGGGCGTCCTGCTCCACAGGCTCCGGGCGACGGGCTACAAGGACGCCTTTCTGCGCCGGGGGGAGTAAAACCTTCTCCGGCTGGCGATTTTCCGCCCCATCTGCTATCATTTTCCCATGACGAAAGACGAAGCCCGCGGGGAGCTCCGCGGCCTGCGGGAGCTCCTTCAGCGGTATCAGCGCGAATACTACATCGACGGCCGCCCGTCGGTTTCGGACATCGAGTACGACCGGCTCTTCGACCGTCTCCTTGAGATCGAGAAGGAGCATCCCGACCTGGTGACCTCCGACTCGCCGAGCGTGCGGGTGGGCTCCGACCTGGACGCGGAGTTTCCCGAGGCCGAACACACCATCCCCGTGCTCAGCCTGGACAAGGCCTACACGGCGGCGGAGGTCGCCGGCTGGATGCGCAAGACCTGTGCCGCCGCCGGGCGCCCGCTGTCCTTCATCATGGAGGAGAAGATCGACGGGGTGTCCATCGTGCTGTACTACCGGGACGGCCTTCTCCTCCGGGCGGTGACCCGTGGCAACGGCTACGTCGGCAACGATGTGACGGCCAACGTCAGGACGATCCGGGAAGTTCCCCTCCGTGTGGACCGGGGCGGGCCCTTCGCGGTGCGGGGCGAGATTTTCCTTCCCGTGGACAGGTTCGCCGAGCTCAACGCGAAGGAGGAGACTCCCTACGCGAACCCCCGGAACCTGGCCTCCGGCACCCTGCGTCGCAATAAAAGCAGCGAGGCCGCCCGGGTGCCGCTGCGTCTCCTGGTCTACGAAGGCTATTTCGACCCGCCGCCAGCCACCCACCACGCCGTGACGGAGGAGCTCGCGGCCCTCGGCTTTCCGGTGAACCCCCGGAACGTGGTTATCGGCGCCGCGGCCGGGGACGGAGGCGCCGCCGACAACCAGGCCGCCGCCGGCCTGGAAGCCCTGATCGGCCGGTACGCCGCCGAAAGGTCCGGCCTTCCGTACCAGATCGACGGGCTCGTATTCAAGGTCGACGAACTCGGCGTCCGGGAGGAGCTCGGCTTCACGGGCCACCATCCCCGCTGGGCCGTGGCCTACAAGTTCGAGTCCCCCCAGGGCGTCACGACGGTGGAAAAAATCGAAATCCAGGTGGGGCGCACCGGCCGGATAACTCCGGTGGCCCGGGTGAAGCCCGTCGAAATCGGCGGCGCCGTCATCGTCAATGTCACCCTGCACAACCAGGCCTACGTGGACGCGCTGGAGCTTTCCGAGGGGGACCAGGTGGCGGTGAGCCGCCGGGGCGACGTCATCCCCGCGGTGGAGCGGGTCGTCGAGAAGAACGAGAACGCCCCCCTGTGGCGCATGCCCGCGGTCTGCCCCTCCTGCGGCGCGGCCCTGGAGGACCGGGGCGCCCACCGCTTCTGCCCGAACGCGGAAGCCTGCCCGGACCAGCGGAAGGGCCGCCTCGTCTTCTTCGCCGGGAAGGGCCAGATGGACATCGAGAACCTCGGCGCCGAGACCCTGGAGTTCCTGTGGCGGGAAGGCCTGGTCCGGGACATCCCGGACATCTACCGGATCCCCTACGAAAAGCTGCTGGAGTATCCCGGCTTCGGCGAAAAGAAGATCGAACTGATACGCCGCGGCGTGGAGAAAAGCCGCCTCCGTCCCTTCCGGGTCGTCCTGCCGTCCCTGGGCATCCCGGAGGTCGGAACGAAGGCCACGGAAATCCTCATCGACGGCGGCCTGGACTCGATGGACAAGCTCTTCGACACAGCCGACCGCCGGGACACCGGGGCCCTCACCGCCCTGCACGGCATCGGGGACAAGACAGCCGGACGCATCGTCGCCGAGCTCGCCCGGCCGGAGGTCCGCCGCCTGGTGGAAGCCCTCCGGGCGGAAGGACTCTCCCTCGCCGCCGAACCCCGCCCCGCCGCCGACGCGGGCCTGCCCCCGGTCTTCGCCGGCCAGACCTGGTGCGTCACCGGCAGCTTCGAGCGCTACAAGCCCCGGGACCTTGCCATGGAGGAAGTAAAGAAACGCGGCGGCAAGGCCGTCTCCACCGTGTCGGGCGCCGTCACCCACCTGCTGGCCGGGGAGGGGGCCGGAAGCAAGCTCGACAAGGCCCGGAAGCTGGGAATCGCCGTCGTCGGCGAGGAGGAGTTCCTCCGGATGATCGGGGAGGGGGAATCGTAATAATGTTTGACATCATTAACGTTGTGCGTTATTATCAATATTGTGATTGATTCTTTCCGAGATAAGGAAACGGAACGTATTTGGCGCCGTGAATTCTCGCGGCATCTTCCGCAGGCCGTGCAAAATGTGGCTTTTCGTAAACTCGTCATGTTGCATAGATCCAGGGATTTGAACGACCTGCGCGTTCCCCCGGGAAACAGGCTGGAATTATTATCCGGTAACAGGGCGGGACAATACAGCATCCGGATAAACGAACAATGGAGAATATGTTTCGTATGGAAAGAAGGATCCGCTCAGGAAGTGGAAATCGTTGATTACCATTAGGAGAAAAGAATATGCGTAAAATCCCGATAGTAAAGCCCGGCGAAATACTCTCCGAAGAATTTCTGGGCCCCATGAATATTTCGGCGTACCGGCTCGCGAAAGACACGGGAATGCCGGCAACCCGCGTGTCGCAAATTATTAAAGGGAACAGACGTATTACTGCCGATACGGCGCTCCGGCTTTCAAGGTATTTCGGCAATTCTCCGGATTTCTGGATGGGCATACAGGACGAATACGACTTGAGAAAGGAAGAGGAAAGGCTCGGAAAAGAATTGAATAATATCCCCGTTTTCAGTCATGTGAATTCCGCAGTGGTTTAGAATTTCGTTATCGGAGGCTGAATCGCCATGAAAGAAGGTAATGATATGAGGAGATTATGAAGGTGGGGCGCGCTGCCCGGATAGAATGACGTCGAAGCGTACATCGAAGGAGGAAGTCATGGCAGGACAGGGATCGACAGGAAACGTCATCGCCGCGCTCGCCAGTTTTTTTGTCCCCGGTCTCGGCCAGCTTCTCCAGGGCCGCCTTTTTACGGCCGTCTTCATGTTCGTTCTGGCGAGCCTGTTGTGGCTTTTGCTGCTCGGCTGGATCGTGCATCTCTGGTCGATCCTGGACGAGGCGCTGTGGCGGCCGCGGTGGTAGGCGGGGGCGGAGAATAATAGTTTTGCGTTGTTCCACGTGTTGGGTGTAAAATAACGGAAAAGGCAGGAAAAGCAGGCAGATGAATCGATACTTGGGCGCCGCGAAGTCGGCCAAGCAGGACGAGTTTTACACCCAGTACGTCGACATTCAGAAGGAGGTCGAGGCCTACCTGGAGTATGACCCCGACACCTTCCGCGGCAAGGTCGTGTACTGCAACTGCGACGACCCCTTCGAGAGCCACTTTTTCAAGTACTTTGCCGCCAATTTCAACAAGCTCGGCCTAAAAAAGCTGATCACCACCAGCTATGACGGCTCGCCCATCGCCGGCCAGCTCGCGCTATTCCCGGAATACGACGAGGGGAACGGCAAGCGCCAGAGACCTAAGGCGATGGCCGTCATCCTCGACCAGGTGAAGGACGAGGACGGCGACGGCGCGGCGAACGTGACCGACGTCGAGCTATTCCTGAAGCGGAACCAGGCCGCCCGGATCGCCCTCAAGGGCAACGACCAATACCCCGGCGGC
>CAZGUL010000136.1:0-7532 GCA_964529055.1 uncultured Spirochaetaceae bacterium | reverse complement strand
CACCGCCATGAAAATAACGAAAATCGAAACCTTCATTCTCCGGGTGCCGCTGGGAAAGGAAAGGTTCCTCTCCTCCCAGTGCGCCTTTCCGGAAAGAAACAGCCTGCTCGTCAGGATCGAAACCGACGAAGGGATCTCCGGCTGGGGCGAGGGCGGCCAGTACGGGCCGCCGGAACCGCCGGAAGCCTGCATCCGGCACGTCCTGGCGCCGATGGTCCTGGGCAGGGACCCCATGGACCGCTGCGTCCTGTGGGAGGAGATGTACGCTGCAACCCGCGACTTCGGGCAGAAGGGGGCGTACATCGACGGCATCAGCGCCCTGGACATCGCGATGTGGGACATCGCGGGGAAAAAGACCGGGCTGCCTATTTACAGCCTGCTCGGCGGAGCCTTCCGCACCGGCGTGTACGGCTACGCGACGGGCTGCTACTACCGGGGCGAGGACTACCTGGACTACCGGAAAAACCTTCCCGCCCTGGCCGCCGAGGCCGCCGGCTACGCGAAGTCGGGCTTCACCATCGTCAAGACGAAGATCGGGCTCCTGCCCGTCGAGCAGGACCTGGCGCGGCTCGCGGCGATTCGGGAAGCCGTGGGCCCGGACGTCAAAATCATGGTCGATACGAACCACGCGTACAACTCCGGCACCGCCTTCCGGCTCTGCGGGGAGCTGGAAAAAATGGGCAACATCCTGTGGCTTGAGGAGCCCGTGCCGCCGGAAGACCTGGACGGATACGCGATGCTCAGAAAGGGCACCTTCATCCCCATCGCCGGCGGCGAGTGCGAATTCACCCGCTTCGGCTTCCGGGAGCTCTTCGTCCGGGGCTGCGTCGACATCGCCCAGCCGGACATCGGCGCCTGCGGCGGCATCACGGAAATCCGCAACATCCAGGCCCTGGCCTCGAGCTTCGGCGTGCCGGTGATACCCCACGTGTGGGGTTCCGCCGTGGCCCTCGCCGCCGCCCTGCAGGTCCTGGCCACCCTGCCGCCCTGTCCGCACACGGCTCATCCGGTGCCCCTGCAGAACGAGCCGGTCATCGAGTACGACCGCAACCTGAACCCCCTGCGGGACGAGCTTTCCGCCGTGCCGTTCCGTTTCGTCGACGGCAGGGTCATGGTTCCCTCGGGGCCGGGCCTGGGCATAACCCTGAACGAGGACGTTCTGAAAAAATTCACCACGTCGCGGAATTCGGCCGAATGACCGCCCCGGGGGCGGGCTTTCCATTTGACAAACCGGGTTTCCGGTGTTAAAGTTTTTACTGCATCGATCCAAAGTCGATAATTCAAAGTCAGGAGGAATCTGTTCATGAAACGGATCGTTCGAATCGTCCTCGCTGCGGCCCTCATTCTGATGCTGGCCATGCCGATTTTCGCCGGCGGCCAGAAGGAAGCGGGAAAAGCCGAAGCCAAACCCGTCAAACTCGTCGGCGGCACCATGCTGCCGGAAGGCCACGTATTCTGGCAGGCCATCGTGAAATTCCGCGACCTTCTGAAGGAATACTACAAGGGCCCGGTCCCCGTGGAAGTCGACCTTCATCATTCCGGCTCCCTGGGCACCGAAAAGGACTCCATCGAGTTCATGATCCAGGGAACCGCCATCGACTTCTACATCATTTCCCCGGCGTGGATCGCCACCTGGGACAAGGCCGCGCCCTTCATCGACGCGCCCTTCATCTTCAAGAGCGTTTCCCACTGGGAAAAATGCCTCGAGGCCAATGTCCTGAAGCCCATCGAAGACAACATGATCAAGAAAGGCGTGCGCTTCATCGGTTACGGCGGCGGCGGCATCCGGAACATCATCAGCAAGAAACCCATCTACAAGTTCGAGGAATTCCCCACCCTGCAGATGCGCGTCCAGGGCTCGCCCCTGCACCAGAAGGTTTTCACCGCAGTCGGCATCAAGGCAACCCCGCTGGACTACATGGAAGTCTACAACGCCATCAAGACCGGCGTTCTCGACGCTCTTGAAAACGAACCCGCCGGCCTGGAAGGCATGAAGTTCTACGAAGTGGCCCCCTACTACATCCAGACCCAGCACCAGATCACCACCCGTATCCTGGGCTTCTCCGAGCCGCGCCTGAAGACCTTCCCGAAGGACCTGCAGGACGCCATCATCAAGGCCGGACGCGAAGCCGGAGCTTACCACCGGAAGATAGAGGTCGCCGCGGGCGAGGTCATCGTGAAGAACCTGACCAACAAGTTCGGCCTCAAGGTCGTTCCCTTCGACAACGTCGAGATGCGCAAGCGCGCCATGCCTGTCATCGAAGAGTTCGCCAAGGAAGTGGGCGCCCACGACATCTACAAGGCCATCGAAGCCATCAACTAGAGCGTACCGCACATTCGGACAAGGGCGGGTTTCAGCCCGCCCTTTTTACAGGCGAGGAAAACATTTACAGGTAAAACTTATGGTATTCTTCCGTTTTTGCGACATGTACGCGAAGTTTCTGCACCGCGTCATGATAATTCTCGGCATTTCCCTGCTCTTCGCAGTCACCATGCAGGTCGCGGGACGGTATGTACCCTTCGTCCCCCGGTACCTCTGGCCCCTTGAGCTGTCCAACTTTTCCCTCATCTGGATGATTTTCATCGGCTCCATCGTCGGCCTGCGGGACAAAAAGCACTTCAACGTCGACGTGTTCCAGTTCCAGGGGAAGACCCTCAATCCGAAATTCGACAAAATTCTTCAGGTGCTGTATTACGTCATCATCCTCGCGGTCACCTACATCTTCATCTTCGACGGATACAAATACTTCACCAAGTGGGGCCTCATCCAGGAATCGGACATCACGGGAATAAACATGGGGTGGCTGTACGTTTCGGTACCGATCTCCGGCATTTCCTGGTTCATTTTCCTCGTGGAGGGGATCCTGAAAGACTTCTTCAAGCTCGGCACCGCAGAGGGAGGTAACCGATCATGACCGCAGGAACAGTATTTCTCATCATGTTCTCTCTTCTCGTTTTTCTGATTCTCTTCCGGGTGCCGGTGAGCTTCGCCCTCGCGTTCGCGGTCATCCCCATCCTGATGCTGACCCCCGCGGTGACGCCCATCATGCTGCTGCAGAGGATGATGATCCAGTACGGCTCGTTCATCCTGCTGGCCATACCCTTCTTCGTTCTGGCGGCCAACATCATGAACGAGGCGGGAATCACGGACCAGCTCATGCGCTTTGCCCGGTCGGTGGTCGGGTTCCTTCCCGGCGGGCTGGGCCACATCAACGTCCTCGTGAGCATGATTTTCGCCGGCATTTCCGGGTCGTCCAACGCCGACGCGGCGGGAATCGGGTCCGTCATCATCCCGGCGATGATCAAGGAAGGCTACGGGGTCAATTTCACCGTGGCGGTAACAGCCTGCTCGGCCGTCATGGGCGTCATCATACCGCCCAGCATCATCATGGTCGTCTGGGGCGGTGTCATGAACGTGTCGGTGGCGGGACTCTTCCTGGCGGGCATCATTCCCGGCATCCTGATCGGGCTCCTGCAGATGGTGGTGGTTCTCTTCTACTCACTGAAGTACAACTACCCCCGCGAAGCGGGTTTCTCGATAAAGGAAGTCTGGAACAGCCTGAAGGAAAGCATCCTGGCCATGCTGACCCCGGTCATCATCATCGGCGGCATCGTCGGCGGTTTCGTGACGCCCACGGAGGCGTCCCTTATCGCGGTGCTGTACTCGATGATCGTGGGCATCTTCATTTTCCGGTCGGTCAACTGGAAAACCTTCATCAAGCTCATGTCCGATACGGCCAGCCTCTCGTCGGTGGTGCTCTTCGCCGTCGGAACGGCGTCCATCTACGCCTGGGTCATGTCGTACTACAAGATACCGAACTTTCTCGTCGGGGTCGTCGGTGCCCTCACGACTTCCCCGACGATTATGCTGCTCCTCATCGTCGCCGTCTTCCTGGTCGTCGGCATGTTCATCGACGCGGTTCCCGCGATCATCATCTTCGCGCCCCTGCTGAAGCCTCTGGCGGACAGCGTGGGCATCCACCCGCTGCATTTCGCGGTTGTCGGCTGCGTCGCCCTGGCGTACGGGCTCATCACCCCGCCGTACGGGCTGTGCCTCCTCATCACCAGCGAGATCGCCGGCATCAACTGCATGACGCCGCTGAAGGAAGTCGCGGCGTTCCTGGGAGTCATGATGATCGTCCTCCTGCTGATGATCTTCATTCCGGACGTGACGCTTCTTTTCCCGAAGCTCTTCATGCCGGAACTTTTCAAAGTCTGACGGACAACGGGCGGCGGCATCGGCCGCCGCCGTTTTTTAGCGGCGATTTGAATCGATCCAAATTCACGTAAGCGGAGTACATGGGAATGAAAAACAAGCTGATTGCCGCCGACGAGGCAGCGAAACTGATAAAGGACGGCGCATGCATCGCGATCCAGGGCTCCGGGGGCGGCGTCGGCGAACCGACCCGGCTGATGCGGGCCCTGGGCGAGCGATTCTCCCGGGAGGGACATCCGAAAAGCCTCACCGCCGTTCATTCCACCGGCCTGGGCGACAAGAAGGAAATCGGCCTGGACTACTGGGCCCAGCCGGGAATGGTAAAGCGCGACATCGCCGGCCACCTGGGCATGGCGCCGAAGATGGCCGGGCTCATCATGGACAACAAGGTGGAGGCGTACAACTTTCCCCAGGGCGTGCTGGGCCACATGTACAGCGCCGTGGCCGCGCGGACTCCGGGGGTCATCACGAAGGTCGGCCTGGGGACCTACATCGACCCCCGGATCGAGGGCGGCCGGATGAACGAGATTACGAAGGAGGACCTGGTCCGGGTCATCGAGATCGACGGGGAGGAGTGGCTCTACTGGCCGCGCTTCTCCTTCGACGTCGCCTTCGTCCGGGGGACCACCGCCGACACGAAGGGCAACATCACCTCCGAGGAGGAGGGGGCGCTGCTGGAGGCGATAACCATCGCCCAGGCGGCGAAAAATTCCGGCGGAATCGTCATCGCCCAGGTGAAATACCTGGCCCAGGCGGGGACCCTGGACCCGCTGGCGGTGCGGATACCCGGTATTTACGTGGATTACATCGTCGTCGACCCGGAGCAGAAGCAGACCTGCGAGGACTTTTACAATCCCGCGTACTGCGGACACATCAAGGTCCCCGTGGAGAGCATCCCCCCCATCCCGCTGGACGAACGGAAGGTCATCGCCCGCAGGGCGGCGAAGGAGATTTTCCCCGGCGCCATCGTCAACCTGGGGGTGGGACAGCCGTCGGGCATCGCGGCGGTGGCCACCGAGGAGGGCTTCATCCAGGAGTTCACCCTGACGGTGGAACAGGGCGCCGTGGGCGGCACTCCCGTGGGGGGCGTCACCTTCGGGGTTGCGTACAATCCGGAGGCGATCATCCCCATGGACAGCCAGTTCCGCTTCTACGACGGCGGCGGCCTGGACGTGGCGTTTCTCGGCAACGCGGAGACGGATTCCCACGGCAATGTCAACACCAGCAAGGTCGGCAAGATGCTCACCGGCTGCGGGGGGTTCATCAACATCACCCAGAACGCGAAGAAGGTCGTTTTCTGCGGCACCTTCACCGTGAAGGGCCTGGCCTGCGAGATCGGCGGCGGGAAAATCACGATTAAATCGGAAGGCCAGGTGAAGAAATTCGTCAAAACGGTCAACCAGATCACCTTCTCCGGCGATTACGCGCGGAAGAACGGACAGCCCGTCCTGTACGTGACGGAGAGGGCCGTTTTCGCCCTGAAGGAGGACGGCGTCCACCTGCTGGAGATCGCCCCGGGGATACGCCTGGAGGAGGACATCCTGGCCCACATGGATTTCAAGCCCGTGGTGGACCCGAACCTGAAAATCATGGACAAGGAGATTTTTTCATGAAAACCTCGGCAAAACTCTCGATAGCGGGGGGCGTCGCCGAAATCGTATTCACCCCCGAGACCCCGGGCAAGCCGCCCACGGTTGATTACGCGTTCCTGGACGAACTGGAAGCGGGCCTCCGGGAAATCGCCGCCCGGGAACAGGAAGTGACGGCCGTTTTTCTGAAGAGCGCCTCCCCCAGGTATTTCGTCGTCGGCGCGAACCTGGAAGCCCTCAAGCTGGTCAACAAGGACACCATCACCCGGTGGATCGAGCGGGGCCACGAAGTGTACACCCTGCTGGAAGAACTACCCGTGCCGACCGTCGCGATGGTTTCCGGCTTCGCCCTGGGGGGCGGACTCGAACTGGCCCTGTGCTGCGACTACATTCTCGCGGCTGATACGGCGAAATTCGGCCTTCCCGAGGCGGGACTGGGTTTCATCCCCGGCTGGGGCGGCAGCTACCGCCTTCCGGAACGGATCGGGGCCGCCCGGGCGAAGGAGCTCATGTACACCGGACGCAGCGTCGACGCGGCGGAGGCCTTCCGGCTGGGGCTGGCGAATTTTTGCGGAAGCGCCGCGGAGCTGGATGCCCATGTCGCGGAGACCGTGGCCGCCATGAAAAACAACTCCAGGCTGTCGATCCGGCTTGTCAAGAAAATCGTCAACTCCCAGATAACCGGGAAGCGGCGCCAGGCCGTTTTCGCCGAAGAGGCCGCATCGGGGGTCCTCCTTTCGTCGGGGGACACCGCCCGGCGCCTCGAGGAATTCTTCGCCAAGAGGGAGAAAAAACAGTGAAAATCGACGCGACGACGATCCTGTGCGCCACCATCGGGTACCCCAACAGGGCCTCCCGGTCTCCGATCATGCACAACGCGGGGTTCGCCCATCTGGGCCTTCCCTTCGTCTACCTCGCCTTCGAGCCCCGGGACGAGAACCTCTCCGACGTCTTCAAGGGTATGCGGGCCCTGGGAATCCGTTTCTTCAGCGTGACGAAGCCGCACAAGCAGGCCGTCATGCCGTACCTGGACGCCGTGGACCCGGTCGCGAAGGCCATCGGCGCGGTGAACACCGTGCTGAACGACGGCGGCAGGATCACCGGCTACAACTCCGACTGGATAGGCGCGGCGGACGCGATCGAGGAGGCGGTCCCGCTTTCGGGCAGGAAGGTGCTCCTCGTCGGCGCCGGCGGCGCGGGCCGCGCCGTCGCCTACGGCTGTCGTGAACGGGGCGCCCGCGTTTTCGTCTACAACAGGACGAAGGAAAGGGCCGAGGGCCTGGCCCGCGAATTCGGCCTCGCCGGAGCGGGCGGCATGGGGGATCTGGAACGGGAAAAAGACTGGGACGTCATCGTCAACACCACGTCGGTGGGCATGGCCGGCGCGGGGGCGGAAGCCGCCTCGCCGGTTCCGGAAGCCCTGCTCCGCCGCTCCGCGGGCGGAAAACCGGGCGCCGTGCTGGACGCCGTCATCGTCCCGAAGGAAACCGCCCTGCTGAAGGCGGCGAAGGCGGCGGGTCACATCGGAATCCCCGGCGCCCGGATGACGCTGCTGCAGGCCCTGTTCCAGTTCCGTCTCTATACGGGGCACGAGCCGCCGAAAGACGTCATGTGGAAGGCGTTGCTGGAATCCCTGTAAACCGCCGCCATGCCGGGGCTCCGCGCGCCTCGGGGTACATTCAGCCATGCCGAGGCCCCGCGAGGCATCGTCTTTTCCGGCCTTGTCC
>CAZGUL010000135.1:0-7535 GCA_964529055.1 uncultured Spirochaetaceae bacterium | reverse complement strand
CTGGCAGGCGGCCATGGGCGGGAAGATCGACGCCAGCTTCAACAACCTGGGCATCACCTTTCCCCAGATCAAGGCCGGCAACCTCCGCGCTCTCGCGTTGTTCGCCGAAAAAAGGGACCCGAACATTCCCGACGTACCGACTCTGAAGGAACTCGGCTTCAACGTCGTGTCCGGCTCGTCCCGCGGTTACAGCGCGCCGAAGGGAATCCCCAAGGCCGCGAAGGATAAACTTATCGCCGCCTTCGCCGAAATGGCGAAAGATCCGGAATTCCAGAAAGCCGCCGCCGCGCGCGCCCTTCCGCTCGATATCAAACTCGGCGACGAATACGGCAAATATCTTGCCGATCAGGAAGCCGCGTTCAAGGAAATCTGGGACGAAGTAAAATCCCAGTATTCCAAGAAATAAAAGCCCATGTTCGGGCCGGCGGTCGTCCGCCGGCCTCGCTTTATCGATAGGAGAGAACGGATGAGCAGACACGTCTTGACGGTCTCCTTTGCCGGATTGTCGCTGTTGACCGCCCTGGTTTTCTTTATCTCCAGCCTGGGACTGCCCGAGGCCGCCTACCAACTTCCGAGGATATTGATCGTTCTCGTCGTTCTGCTGTCGCTCGCGATGGTGTGGGAGTCGAATCTGAAGAAAAAGAAAGAAGAGGCGGAAGCCGTACCGGCTTCGAAGGACGCTGCGGCCAAACCGGGAGAGACGAGGAAGCTGGTCGTTTTCGTGCTTTTTGTCGCCGCGTATGTCGTCCTGCTGCGCCCGGTCGGGTATTTCATCATGACGCCGCTTTTTATCTTCACAAGCTATATCCATCTCAAATCCACGAAACCGCTGTATATGGTTCTTACCGCGTTCGGATTCACGATTTTCGTGTATTTGCTGTTCGTGCGTTTCCTGCACCTTCCCGTGCCGATGGGAATTTTGTCGGGTATCCTTTAAAAGAGGCTGGTATGGTATTCGAAAATATTCTTCTCGGGTTCACCCATCTCATTCAACCGTTTAATCTTTTCCTGGTATGCCTCGGCACCCTTATCGGAATTTTCGTCGGGGCCATGCCGGGACTCTCGGCGACGATGGCGATCGCCCTTCTGCTGCCTCTGACCTTCGGTCTTTCGCCTGAGTCCGGCCTCAGCATGCTGGCCGCCCTGTATATGGGCGCGATGTACGGCGGGTCCATCGCCGCGATCCTGATAAAAACGCCGGGGACCCCCGCCGCCGCGGCCACGATCCTCGACGGGTACCCGATGGCTCAGCAGGGCAAGGCGGGCAAGGCATTGGGGATTTCCCTCACGGCCTCCCTTGTCGGGGGCGTCATCAGCAGCATCGCGCTGATGTCCGTGGCGCCCCTTCTCGGGTATGTGGCGCTTCAGTTTGGCCCTGTCGAGCTTTTCGCGGTCGCGGTTCTGGGCATAACCATAATCGGTTCGCTTACCCAGGGCTCGCCGATCATGGGCCTCCTTTCGGGAGTTCTGGGCCTGCTGCTCGCGATGGTCGGCATGGACACCATAACCGGCACGCCGCGCTTCACCTTCGGCCAGATAAACCTTTTTTCCGGCATTCCTTTCGTCGTCGCGCTGATCGGACTTTTTTCGATTCCCCAGGCCATACGGCTCGTCACTCAGAAGGAGAACGAGAGCGGCGCGGTGAGCAAATTCACCGACAAGATGCTCCCGACCATGAAGGAGTTTATATTCCTTCTTCCGACGATGGTACGATCGGCGCTTATCGGCATATTCACCGGAATTATCCCCGGCACGGGCGGCGACACGTCCTGCTGGTTCGCATATAACGAGACGAAGCGATTTTCCAAGCACAAGGAACTTTTCGGCACAGGCATCCCCGAAGGGATCGCCGCCCCCGAGGCGGCCAACAACGCGGTGGTCGGAGGCGCGCTGATTCCGACTATTTCGCTCGGCATTCCCGGGAGCAGCGCGACGGCCATCCTGATGGGCGGCCTGATGGTGCACGGCATCATGCCGGGACCGACCTTGATGACCGAATACGCGGGCGTCACCTATACGCTGATCTGGGCGGTCATGTTCTCGAACATCGCGATGTTCGTTTTAGGCCTGCTCTTCACGCGGGCGAGCATCGTCGTTACGCGGGTGAAAAATCGCGTCCTTGCGCCGGTCATCGTCATTCTCTGCGTCATCGGATCCTTCGCGATAAACAACAGCGTATTCGACGTGCTTTTGATGTTCGGCTTCGGGCTTCTCGGCTATTTCATGGACAAAATAAAGATGCCGACGGCTCCGATGGTACTCGGCCTCATATTGGGCAACCTGCTCGGCAACAGCCTTTACCAGTCTTTGCTTATCGGGCAGGGGAGCGTCATGATTTTTATCAAAAATCCGATCGCGATGGTGCTGCTCACTATTTCGCTGTTTTCGATTTTGCAGGCGACCCCGCTTTTCTCTTTCCTGAAAAAAAAGCGGAAGAGCGCCGGCTGAACCAATATAATAAGGATTTTCAAGGAGTTGCAGGATGGACAAAACAATGATCGGTCTGGTGAATTATCCTTCCGGGGAGCTGAAGCTCCAGGAAGTTCCGGTGCCCAAAATCGGCGACAACCGTTTCGCGCCCCACGACGTTCTCGTGGAGGTGGAATACTGCGGGGTCTGCGGCAGCGACATCCACAAGTTCATGGCCAGCGACGAGGAGAAGGCCCAGACGAAGCATGTGCCGGCTCCGGTCGTCAGCGGCCACGAGATCGTCAGCGTCGTGCGGGAAGTGGGCAGGGACGTCACCCGCGTAAAACCGGGGGACAGGGTCGTCCACGAAATCGTCACGTTCTACTGCGGCCGCTGTCCCGCCTGCCGGGAGGGGCGCTACAACATCTGCAATACGATCCCCCCGATGCAGGGGCGCGCGCACTTCGTGACCGGCGGCGGCTTCGCGAAATACACCATGTGGCCGGAGTGGCAGCTCCACCGCATACCGGACAACATTTCGTCCAAAGCCGCGGTCCTGATGGAGCCCACGGCGGGGTCCATCCACAGCATCATCACCCGGATGGGGATGAAGGCCGGCGAGTCCGTGGCGATCCTCGGACCGGGGGCGCGGGGGCTTCTGCTGCTGCAGGTGTGCAAGGCCATCGGCGCGGGCCCGATCATCATGACCGGGCTGACGAAGGACGAGCCGACCCGCCTCGCGATGGCGAGGAAAATGGGCGTCGACGTGGTCGTCAACGTGGAGAAGGAAGACATCCGCAGGAAGGTCGCTGAGATGACCGGCGGCATCGGCGTGGATGTGGTCCTGGAAAACACCGGGGCCGTGGAGCCCATCGAGGAGTCCCTGGACATTGTCCGGAAGGGCGGCAGGGTCATGTGGGCCGGCGGCGGAATAAAGGGCGGAATAACCGCTCCCGTGGACACCTACAAGGTCATCGTGAAGGAACTGGACGTGCGGGGCGAGATTTCCCAGATCCCCTACGACTGGCTCACCGCGATCCACCTGACCTCCGCCGGAAGGGTCCAGCTCGAACCCCTGGTGACCCACGTGTATCCCCTGGAGAAATGGCACGAGGCGTTCACCCTCGCCGCGACGAGTTCCGACTGTCTGCGGGTCGCCATCAAACCCTAGGGGGACCGCCATGAGCATGATAGACACCCTTCTCGATCCCATTCCGCTGCCCCGGGTCGTCCCGGTGCGGCAGAGGTTCGACCGGCCGACGGTCGCCGATCCGGCGGCGGAGCTGACCGCCGGCCTCCGGGAAAAGGGCGCGCTGAAAGGAATCCGCCGGGGCATGAGCGTCGCGGTGACGGTGGGGTCCCGGGGTATTTCGAACCAGCCCCTTCTGGTGAAGACCCTGATACGGGAACTCAGGGCCGCCGGAGCGGAACCCTTCATCATCCCTGCCATGGGAAGCCACGGCGGCGCGACGGCGGAGGGCCAGCGGAGCATGCTGGAAGGGATGGGTTTTACCGAAGCCGCGATGGGGGCCCCGATCAGGTCCTCCATGGACACCGTCACCATCGGAACGAGCGCGAACGGGCTCCCGGTGTACATCGACAGGAACGCGGCGGAGGCGGACGGCATCGTCATCATCAACAGGATAAAGCCCCATGTGGCCTTCCGCGGTCCCTACGAGAGCGGCCTGATGAAGATGCTCGCCATAGGCCTGGGAAAGCAGAAGGGGGCGGACATCTGCCACGAGCTGGGCTTCGGCCGCATGGCCGAGAACATCCCCGCCATCGGGCGGGTGACCCTCGCGTCCGGCCGCATCCTGTTCGCCGTGGGAACCCTGGAAAACGCCTACCATGAAACCTGCCGGGTCGAGGTGCTCCGGGCCGACGAGGTGGAAGCCCGGGAGCCCGTCCTCCAGGAGGAGGCGAAGCGGCTCGCCCCGCGCCTTCACATCGACGCCCTGGACGTCCTCGTCATCGACGAGATCGGCAAGGACATCAGCGGGACGGGATTCGACACGAACGTGGTCGGCCGGTACCACACGCCGTACATTTCCGGCGGACCTTCCATCACCCGGGTCGCGGTGCTGGACATAACCGACGTTTCCCACGGCAACGGCAACGGGCTCGGGATCGTGGATTTCACGACCCGCCGGGCCCACGAGAAATTCGATTTCGAGAACACCTACCCGAACTCGCTCACGTCCACGGTTCCGGCCAGCGTCAAACTGCCGATGGTGCTGAAGAACGACCGCCAGGCGATCCAGGCCGCGGTGAAGACCTGCAACATCCTGGACAAGAGAACCGTCCGGCTGGCCCGGATAAAGAACACGATCAGCCTGGGCGGGATTCTGATAAGCGAAAACCTCCTCGAGGAGGCCCGGAAAAACCCGTATCTGGAACTGGACCCCGGCGCCCGCCCGGCCGAATTCCCCTTCGACGAAAACGGGAACATCCTGTGAGCGGCGGGCGCGGACTGCGGAGCGGCGAAATCACCGACGGCATGGACCGGGCGGCGAACAGGGCCCTCCTGTATTCCGTCGGACTCCGGCGCGGCGAGATCGGCAGGCCCCTGATCGCGGTGGTCAGCTCGTTCAACGAAATCGTTCCCGGCTGCATGCCGCTCCGGAAGCTTGCCGAGTCGGTCAAGCAGGGCGTCCGGCAGGGCGGCGGCGTTCCCTTCGAGTTCAACACCATCGGCGTGTGCGACGGCATCGCCCAGGGGAACGCGGGAATGTATTATTCCCTCCCCAGCAGGGACATCATCGCGTACTCGGTGGAAATCATGCTGGAGGCCCACCGTTTCGACGGCGCGGTCTTCCTCGTCAGCTGCGACAAGATAACCCCCGGAATGATCATGGCCATGGCGAGGGTGAACATTCCGTCGATCGCGGTGGCCGCGGGAATCATGCGGGACGGGGAGTTCGGGGGCGAGAAAATAACCACCTCCCTGATGCGGGAATGCATAGGCCGGACCCAGGCCGGCAAAATGACGCCGGAGGACCTGGACCGGGTCGAGCAGGCGGCCTGCCCGTCCCTGGGAAGCTGCTCCATGCTCGGAACGGCCAACACGATGAACTGCATGGCCGAGGCGATGGGTCTCACTCTTCCGCTCTCGGCGACGCTGTCCGCGGATTCGGCGGAAAAGCAGCGGGAAGCCGTCGCGGCGGGCGAAAGGGTCGTGACGCTTGTCCGCGAAAACCTCCGTCCCCGGGACATCCTTGCGGCGGAGAGCTTCGAGAACGCGGTAAAGGTCTGTCTCGCCATCGGGGGGTCGACGAACGCGGTGCTGCATCTGCCGGCCATGGCCGCCGCGGCGGGTCACCGGATGGGGATCGAGACCTTCGAGGAGCTGGGTGAAAAGATACCGGTGGTGCTGAAGGTGAATCCGTCGAGTCCGCGGACGATGACCGATTTCCACCGGGCGGGGGGCGTTCCCGCCGTACTCAAGTCCCTCGAAGCACTTCTGGACCTGGACCGGCCGACGGTTTCCGGACGGAAGCTCAAGGAAGAAGCCGCCGCGGCGGAGTGGACGGACAGGACCCTGATCCGCGCGGCCGATGATCCGTACGCGCCGAAAGGCGGCATCACGATTCTCCGGGGAAGCCTCGCGCCGGAAGGGGCCGTCGTCAAGGTGTCGGCCGTCCCGGCGGGCATGCGGCGGTTCCGCGGCCCCGCCGCGGTGTTCGACGGGATGGACGCCGCCGTCGCGGCCGTCGAGGCGGGGTCGGTGGAGGCGGGCTCGGTCATCGTGATACGCTATGAAGGCCCCGTGGGCGGGCCCGGCATGCGGGAGATGCAGCTCATCACGGCGATCCTTTCCGGAAGCGGCCTCGCGGAAACGACGGCCCTCGTCACCGACGGCCGTTTCTCCGGCTCCACCCGGGGGCCGTGCATCGGGCATATCGCTCCGGAAGCCGCCAGGGGCGGCCCCCTCGCGCTGGTACGGAACGGAGACACGGTTTCCATCGACCTGGAGGCGCGGCGTCTCGACCTGGAAGTCGACGGCGGGGAACTCGCCCGGCGCGGCAGGGGCTGGAAGCCCCCGAAAAAGGACCTGACGGGCGTTCTCGGCCTCTACGCGAGGCTCTCGCCGGACACGGCGAGCGGGGCGCTGTGGGAATAGGGGAGACCAGGGCGCCCGGGAGGCGCCCGGCCGGCCCTTGACAGCTGCCGCCCGAAACCTCTAGAGTCGAAAAACGCGGAAAAGGAGCGGTATGGCTGTTTCATTGCGCACGGAGTTTCTCGGCAGGCGGCTCGAGTCGCCGCTGGTCCTGCCGGCGGGCATCCTGGGAATGTCCCACGGGTCCTTGCGGTTCGCCCTGGACAAGGGATACGGGCTCGTCACGTCCAAGTCTCTTTCACTGGAACCCCGGGCGGGTCACGAAGGGCCGGTTGTGGCACGGTTCGACGGCGGCATCCTGAACAGCATGGGGCTGTGCAATCCCGGAATCGACGAAGGACTCCGGGAAGTGGCGGAGTTCACCGCGATGACAGGGGCTCCCGTCCTGGTGAGCCTTTTCGCCGTCAACCGGCCCGATTTCGAGGAACTCGCCCGCCGGGCCAACGACGGGGCCGGCTCCTTCATCGAACTCAATCTTTCGTGCCCCAACGTCATGGACGAATTCGGCATCCCCCTGGCGGCGTCGAAGGAACTCGTCGCGGACATCGTGGAAGGGGTAAGGAAAATCTCCCGGTTTCCGGTGGTGGCGAAACTGTCGCCCAACGCGCTGGACCTGCCGTCCATCGCGCTGGCGGCCCAGGAGGCGGGGGCCGACGCGGTCAGCCTCATCAACACCCTCGGACCCGGCCTGCTCATCGACACGGCGGTCCGCAGACCGGTTCTGCATCCCCGTTTCGGCGGTATCTCGGGCCCCGCGGTGAAGCCCCTGGCGCTGAAGCTCGTGTACGAGTGCGCGGGCCGGATAAAAGTCCCCATAATCGGCATGGGCGGCGTCTCGTCCGGGGACGACGCGGTGCAGATGCTGATGGCGGGGGCGTCGCTGGTCGGCGTCGGCACGGCGGTGTGGCTCGACGGGATCGAGGTGGTGGAGAAGATCAACGAGGAAATCCGGGAGTACATGCGGCGGGAGGGCATTCCGTCGCCGGCGGCCATCCCGAAACTGGAGAGG
>CAZGUL010000134.1:6281-7537 GCA_964529055.1 uncultured Spirochaetaceae bacterium | reverse complement strand
GGAAACGCCGACCAGGGCGCTGCCGAAGGCCCGGATGGTGATTTCCGTCGCGATGGCCGACGCGGCGATGTTGACCAGGTTGTTGCCGATCAGGATCGTGGTCAGGAAGATGTCGGACCGGGCGCGGAGCCGCTCGATGCGGAGGCCTTTTTTCGGTTTGCGCTTTTTCAGGTCCTGGATCTGGAAGAACGTGATGGACGTGAAGGCCGTTTCGGCGGAGGAGAAAAAGCCGGAAAGAAGGAGAAGAATCAGGAGAACGATGATTTCCGTGTACATGGTATGGAAGCATTATAGTGGGAGGCGGGAAATTTGGCAACCGCGGCGGCCTGCGGCCGGCGGGGGGTCACACCGGCGCCGTCTCCCAGCCGCCGTTCCGGAGGACCCGCACCTCCCGGTAGCCCGCGTCCCGGATGACGACGCGGGCCTCCGGGTAAAAAGCGTCGAGCTGCTCCGGCGCGTGGGCGTCCGAGTTCAGCATGACGGGAACGTCCGCGTCATGCAGCGCATGCAGGATCCACGGTGCGGGGTAGGTCTCCGCGGTCCGTCCCCGGGCGAGCCCGCCGGTGTTGACCTCCACGATGACCCCCGAGGAGGCAACCGCGGGGACGATGTCCCGGACCGCCCGGCGGTACCAGTCCTCGCTTTCCCGGAAATATTTTTCGCCGGGATTGTTTTTTTTGACCAGGTCGAAGTGGCCAAGGACCGTGGGATGGTGAACGACCGCCAGCTCCGCCAGACACCGGTAGTAGTGTTCCACCAGCCGGCGCGGGTCGCCGCCGAAATCGTTTGCCAGGATGTCCCGGTACATCTCCTCCGGGCCGTCGATCTCCCGGTACGTGCCGTCCTCCCTGCGGACGGCGTGCATCGAACCGATGGCGTAATCCAGGCCGTCCCCGGTCCACGAAAGGCGGGAGGTTCCGTCGGGGCCGGGAAGGTAATCGGTCTCCAGGCCCAGGTAAATTTCCAGGCGGCCCCGGAACTCCTCCCGGAGCCGCAGGACCTCCGCGAAATAGACGGGCAGGTTCTCCGCCTTCATCGTCCACGAGTTCGGGTAGGGCAGGGGCGCGTGGGACGAAAAACCCAGCGCGGCAAAACCCCTGGCCGCCGCGGCCTCGGCAAAGTCCCGCGCGACGCCTTTTCCGTCGCAGATGGAGTAGTGGGTGTGGTAATTCGTCAGCATCCCCGTGTTTTCCTTTTACGGAAAATATAGTATGTTTATCGGGTAAAGGATACATGATTTTCCTGGAGGAACGATG
>CAZGUL010000134.1:0-6271 GCA_964529055.1 uncultured Spirochaetaceae bacterium | reverse complement strand
TATATGGACTATAACGCAACGACGCCCCTGCACCCGGAAGTCAAGAAAACGCTTGTGGAAGCTTTCGAGATGTACGGAAACGCGTCGAGCATGCATACCGCGGGCCGGGAGGCCGCCGCCCTCGTCGAGGAGGCACGGGCCAAGGTCGCCGCCTTCATCGGCGCCGACGCCGACGAAATCATCTTCACCGGAGGCGGTTCCGAGTCGAACAACACGGTGCTCAACATGATCGACTGCGGCTCCGCGGCCTGCCGCTGCGTGTCCCGGGACAAGCGGGGCCTGGTCACCACCGCGGTGGAGCACCCCAGCGTGCTGAACGCCGCGGAGCACCTGGAGCGGAAGGGCCTTCCCGTCGCCTTCGTTCCCGTGGACGGGACCGGAAAAATAGACATGGACGCCTTCCGGACGGCCCTGTCCGGGGGGACTGCCCTGGTTTCGATCATGATGGGAAACAACGAGATCGGCACGATCCAGGACATCAGAACCCTGGCCCGGCTGGCCCGGGAAGCGGGCGCCCTGGTCCACACCGACGCGGTGCAGGCCGTGGGGAAGGTCCCGGTGAACGTCCGGGACCTGGAGGTCGATTTCCTCAGTTTCTCAGGCCACAAGCTCTACGGGCCCAAGGGCGTCGGCGCGCTGTACGTCCGGAAGGGCGCCCCCTTCTGCACCTTCATCCACGGCGGCCACCAGGAACACGGCCGGCGGGCGGGGACCTACAACACCACCGGCATCATCGGTCTGGGAAAGGCCGTGGAAATGGCCGGACATGAAATGCGGGACGAGGTCGCCCGGCTGTGGGGCCTGCGGGAAAGGCTCCGACGGGGCATCGAGGAGCTCGTGCCTGACATCCACGTCAACGGCCACCCGGTGGACACCCTGCCGGGAACCCTGAACGTTTCGTTCCGCGGCGCCGAAGGGGAGGCCATTCTGCTGTACCTGGACATGGCGGGAATCCAGGTGTCCACCGGATCCGCCTGCGCGTCCGGCTCCCTGGAACCGAGCCACGTTCTTCTGGCCACCGGCGTGGGGCCCGAGCTCGCCCACGGTTCGGTGCGCTTCAGCCTGGGGCGGGAAAGCACCGGGGAGGACGTGGATTACGTCCTCGACAAGCTCCCGGGGATCATCGGCAAGATTCGAAGCATGTCCACGGTTTACGCGGGAAGGAGATAGAGGATGACGGGAAACTGGCTGTACACCGAGACCGTGAAGGACCACTTCACCAATCCCCGGAACATCCTGGAGGATGAGGAGTCCTACAAGGAAGACGGCAAGGGCATGGTGGGCAACATCAAGTGCGGCGACCAGATGATGATGGCCATCAAGGTAAAGGACGGCCGCATCGAGGACTGCAAGTGGAAGACCTACGGCTGCGCCTCCGCCATCGCCTCCACGTCGATGCTCAGCGAGGTCGTCAAGGGGATGAAGCTGGAGGAAGCCTACCACGTGACGCCCGCGGACATAACGAAGAAGCTCGGCGGCCTTCCGGAGCATAAAATCCACTGCTCCGTTCTCGGCGACAAGGCCCTGCGGGCCGCCATCGACGACTACTACACGCGCACCGGCCAGGAAAGCCGCATCGAAGAGGAAAAGGCCGAAACCGTCTGCCAGTGCATGAACGTCACGGACAAGGACATCGAGCGGGCCGTCAAGGAAGGGGCCAGGACCTACCTGGACCTGCAGAACAAGACGAAGATCGGCACCGTCTGCGGCCAGTGCAAGGACGCCACGCTGAAGCTCCTGGACGAGTACCTTCACCTGTACGGGGAATGACCGGCCCGGCGGCCGCTCCGGCGAGCCGCGCAGCCGCCGCGACTCCGGAACCGCCCCGTGTTGACACGGATTCTTTATACATGGTATCTTCGCTCTCGTCTCATATTCGGGCTGTAGCGCAGTGGTTTAGCGTACCAGACTGGGGGTCTGGGGGTCGGGGGTTCAAGTCCCCCCAGCCCGAGAAATTCTTTCAAAATTCCTAATAATTCTCATGCTTCTAGAAAACGGGGGACTTGAAACGAGTCCGCGCCGAGCGTCAGCGAGGGAAGCGCGGCAGGATCATGCCGTGCCGCGGAATCGCGGCGCATGGGATACCTTCCAATCATGAAACGCTCCGAAGGAGCGTACGCCGCGCGCCGGCGGACGAGGCGGGCCGGAGGGCCGAGGCAGGGACGCCGAAGCCCGGAGGCCAAGTCCCCCCAGCCCGAGAAAACTCTTCAAAATTTATTTAAAGACGTATGCTCCCCGAAGGCGGGGGACTTGAAACGAGTCCGCGCGCCGCGGATGCGGCGCGTCTATATAGACTTCCCAGGCGAAGCCCATGCGAAAAAACCTGAATAAGTATTCCGATATTCGGCAAATATCCTTGCGCTATCGGAATAAGTGCGCTTATAATTGACCTGAAAGGAACAAGGTGAAAATCATAATGCCTATCATGAAATGGCTGGACGAGCATCTGGAAGAATTCGTTCTTACTTCAAGTCTGATTATTCTCTCCAGCCTAACCATAATAAACGTCATATTGCGCTATGTATTCAACCAATCCATCATATGGGGGGAGGAGGTCTGCAAACTGTCCCTGATAACATCGGGATTTTTCAGTATCGGATACTCGATCAAGCATAAGATAATGATCCGAATAGATTTTTTTATTCAGATGGCGAACAGAAAAACTCAGGTCTTTCTTGAATATGTAATCGCCCTTTTTCTTCTTTTTTTCTTCGGTGCGGCTTTCTATGCGGGGATCCTGGTTGTTCAGGAAAACCTCATAAGCGGTCAGGAAAGTGCATCCCTGCGAATTCCCGTTTTTCTCATCTATCTCGTTCCGGTTGCGGGATTCTTGCTGGCGGTTGTACGGATTGTTCAGCAGATTCTCCGTCCGACACGAACCAGAAACAATGCAACGGTCAGGGAATAGACCATGACCATAGGAGTCTTTTTCCTGCTATTGGCCGTTCTTCTGATCATCGCCGTCCCGGTCGGAGTCGTATTCGGCGGCATGTCGTTCCTTCTTTCCGTCTTTGATCCTTCCTTTCCTTACACGGCCCAGGCGGCCCTGAGAACGATGGTGAACGGTCTGGACAGCTTCATTCTGCTCGCGGTGCCTCTCTTCATGCTGTCCGGGGTTATCATGACCCGGGGAGGAATTTCCGACAAACTGTTCAACTTCATCGCGTATTTTATCGGAAACAAAACCGCCGGATTCCCGATGGCTGTCATCGGCACGTGTATGTTCTACGCGGCAATTTCGGGCTCTTCACCGGCCACGGTATCCGCCGTCGGAGCCATGACGATACCGTTTCTCGTGAATATGGGTTACGACAAGGTCTTCGCGACCGCGATCGTTACGGTGGCCGGAGGTCTGGGTGTCATCATTCCGCCGAGTATTTCTTACATTGTATACGCTTCCATTACGGACACCTCCCCCTCCCAGCTGTTCATCGGGGGCGTCATCCCGGGCATAACAATCGGCTTGTTTCTGATGGCCTACGCGTACCTTTATTGCAGAATACATGGGGAAGACAAAAAGAAGCTTCTCGAAAACTACAACCGGATTCGGTCGGTCGGGTTTATAAAGCTCTTCAAGGACAGCGTCTGGGGGCTTATTACCCCCATCATCATATTGGGCAGTATATATGGCGGGATAGCATCTCCCACGGAAGCAGCGGCGATATCCGTTTTCTACGCACTTTTCGTGAGCATGTTTGTGTATCGAACTTTGAAGATAAAGGATTTTTACACGGTTTTCCGTGACGGAATGAAAACGTATGCGGCCATTCTGTTCATCATCGCCGCAGCCACCGCCTTCGGGAGGGGCATGACGCTTCTCCGGTATCCGCAGGTCATAAGTTCCGGGCTTTTGTCCCTGTTTTCCAGCAGAATAATGATACTCCTCGTATTGAATCTGCTGCTGCTTGTCAGCGGAATGGTTATGGACAACATCCCGAATATCATGATTCTGACTCCCATTCTGATGCCGGTTGTGAAATCCATAGGAATGGATCCCGTTCATTTTGGAATCATGCTGACTGCGAATCTCGCCATCGGCATGGTTACCCCTCCCATGGGAATCAATACATTCGTTGCAAGCAGCATAACGGGAATACCGGTACTTACCATCGCCCGTAAAACGATTCCGTTTCTCGTCGCCTTTATCGTGGCGCTCGCACTCATAACATATGTTCCCCAAATGAGCCTTTTTTTACCGGGACTGTAAATAAACGCAGCATTGCCTGGTGCGAAAACAGCATAATGTGCAGGAGGAAAATTTTATGATAAAGAAAAAAACATTTTGTGCGTCTGGAATTCTGGCGGCCGTACTGGTCATCCTTCCATTGATCGCGATCGGATGCGGAGGGAAGGCCGCTCAGTCTTCAGGGCAGTCAAGCGGAGCCGCGGCGGCGTCCTCGGACATCCCCGAGTACAAATGGTCCGCGGCGCTGAACGTCGCTGAGACCACCATCAATTACAAGATCGTTGCCAGATTCAAGGACCTTATCGCCGAGAAAAGCGGCGGAAAAATCGTTGTCAATGTCTATCCCGGCGGCCAGCTGGGAGGAGACAAGGAGATGATCGAAGGGCTTATCGGCGGGAATATCGACTTTCTCTCGTCCATAACGACGATCCTGGTCAACTTCATTCCCGAGAACGCCATTTTCGATCTTCCGAGCATTTTCCCGAACTTAAAAGTCATGCGCGCCGTTCTTGACAGTCCCTTCAAGGACAAAATGAACGAATACAACAAACAGAAAAACGTCAGAATGCTCGGTTACGCGGACGCGGGTTTCAGGCAGGTGACCAGCAACAAGCCGATCAATTCGGCGAAAGACATCGCGGGAATAAAGATCAGGGTCATGAATAATCCGTATCACATCGCGTACTGGAAAGCCGTGGGGGCGAATCCCGTGGCGATGGATTTCGGTGAGGTGTACGTAGCGTTGAAACAGAACGTCATAGACGCGGAAGAAAATCCGTACATGAACATCGTGGGGAACAAATTCTACGAGGTACAGAAATACACGATCGAGACGAACCATGTGGGTCATATCATCATATTCATCATGGGAAACAAGCTGTACGAAAGTCTGTCCGACAACGTCAAGAAACTGGTGGATGACTGTTCGAAGAGCGCGATCGATTACGGCCGGAGCATTGCCGATGAAAGCATCGCCGCCGACAAGAAACTCATCCAGGACAAGGGTGTGGAGATCATCTCCCTGAAGGCGGAAGATCTTGACCTTCTCGCCAGGGACGCCGCGTCCGTCCACGACAGTCTGAGGAAGAAGATCGGAAACGAAATATTCGACGTCTTTTTCGCGGAAATCGAGAAAGCGAAGAAGCTGCAGTAGAAGCCGGAGGAACATGGCTGCGGGGCCGCGCCGGATCGTCGGAATCGGTTGCGGCCGCGTTCCTGCCCACCTTTTCGTTCGGGAGGCGGGCCGGAGGGCCGAGGCAGGGACGCCGAAGCCCGGAGGCCAAGTCCCCCCAGCCCGAAGAAACACTTAATCACGTAGAAAAGTGCCGGTGTTGATAATGAAAAGTACAAGAACCGATTATTGCCGGCGAACCACTGATGATTATTACAGGAATCCGGTGAATAAAAAACTGCGGGGTTGGAGGCGCTCCGGCGGTGATCGTTCCGTCGGGCAGATGGAGCTGATATGACAATCGTGTCTTCGGGGAAAAGGACGGTTTTCTGATAACCGCCTATTTTACGCGCCGGTATTCTCAGGCGAGGAGGGTCCTATGGAAACGCTGAGCATAACGGAAAAGAAAGCCAACGTTAACTGGAATTACGATCCCGACGCGGATGTTCTTTATATTTCCATCGGAGAGCCGAAGAAGGCATTGGGGATCGACATCGGAGAAGGTTTAATCACCCGGATAGATCCGGATACCAACGAAGCGTAGGAGTTACCGTGATCGGCTTTTCAAAAAAAACCCTCGCAGGAATTTGATGAAGCAACCGTCGTAAAGAACCTCCCGCCGCGTTATTCCCGAAAATTCGAAATTTGACAAAATCCGCTTCCGGAGTACAATTTTCCTGTCGACCCGGTTTTCGGGAGGAGGCGCGGCATGTGGATTTTCACGGTGGACGGGTTTTCAGCGTCGTCGAATCGGAGAAGGACCCCCGGCTGTTCAAGGTGCGGGGGCGGTATCTTGAAGACATCGAAAAGGTCGCGAAACGGCTGGGTACGACCGTTCACGAGACGCCGGAGCATGATTATCCCTGCAGGATTTTTATCGCGAAGGAGAAATGGGCGGAATACCTGAGGGACGC
>CAZGUL010000133.1:0-7608 GCA_964529055.1 uncultured Spirochaetaceae bacterium | reverse complement strand
CAGTGGTAGAGCTCCACCTTGCCAAGGTGGATGTCGCGGGTTCAAGTCCCGTTTCCCGCTCAACGCCGCAGGCGATCTGGCTGTCCGGGTCGCCTTTTTTTTTCATGACCCAACGGGACGGGAAGCAGCCGTTCTATCCGGCAGTCCCGCACATATAAAGAAACTTTTTCAGAAGGAAAAAACCGTGATAACGAACAAAGAAGTAAGTCGTCTCGACAATTCCCAGGTCAAACTTTCCATAACCATTGACAAGGAGGCGGCGGAAAAGGAATACCGGGCGATGCTGGCCGAATACGCGAAGAAGGCGCAGATCGACGGATTCCGCCGCGGCAAGGTGCCCCCGGCGGTGCTGGAGCGCAAATTCGGCGAGGGCATAAAGGCCGAAGCGGGCCAGAAACTCATCGAGGACAGCCTCAAGACGGTCTTCGAGGAAATCCCCGAGAAACCCCTGCCCTACTCGATGCCCGAGATCCAGGAGGATTTCGAGCTTTCCTTCGACAAGGATTTTTCCTTCTCCGTAATCTACGATATTTTTCCGACAATCGAACTGGGCCCCTACACGGGGCTGACGGTGGAGGAGCCGGTGGTGAAGGTCACGGCGGACGACGAGAAGCGGGAACTCGAGGCCCTGGTGGAGCAGAACTCCTTCGTCGTCGAAAAGGACGGCGAGGCGGCGAAAGGCGACACGGCCACGGTGAACTATGGGGAGCTGGACGAAGGCGGCGCCGAAATCCCCGGTTCCCGCCGGCAGGACTTCGTTTTCGTCATCGGGTCGGGCTACAACCTGTACGGCTTCGACGACGACGTGGTCGGCATGAAGAAGGGGGAAACCCGCAGGATCACGAAAGAGTATCCGGCGGACCACGAATCGAAGGACCTGGCGGGCACCAAAAAGACACTCACCGTGGAGCTCACGGCCCTGAAGGAGAAAAAGCGGCCCGAAGTCAACGACGAGCTCGCCCAGGACATCAGCGACAAGTACAAGACCCTGGACGACCTGAAAAAGGACATCAGAAAACGGCTGGAAGATACCGCCGTGTCCCGTGTCCGCAGCCTGACGATCGAGGCGCTGATGGAGCAGGTGGCCGAAAAATCGACGGTTGCCCTTCCCGCCAGCATGATATCGGCGGAGCTGGACCACATGTGGCACCAGTTCGCGTCCCAGTTCCGGATGAAGGAAGACCAGGTGGAGAGGCTCCTGCAGATCCAGGGCCGCACGAAGGACGCCCTGTTCGCCGAGTGGAAGCCGAACGCCGAAAAAAGCCTCAAGGTGCGCCTCCTTATCGAAAAGATGATCGAAACCGAAAAAATCGAGACCACCGAAGAAGAGCTCGACGCCCTCGTGAAGGAGCAGGCCGAAGGTTCATCGATGAAATTCGAGGAAGTGAAGGAATATTACACGAAAAACAACATCCTGGACGCCGTGCGCCACGACGCGGCGGAGAAGAAGCTCTTCGACCTCGTCCTGGGAAAGAACACCCTGAAAAAGGGCAAGAAGCTGAATTTAGTGGACGTGATGGGGGGAAATCGTTAATTTTAATGAAAATACCCGAAGGATTCCGCACATGAACGAACGCATGCACAGTCTCGTCCCCATCGTCATCGAACAGACCGGCGTCGGCGAGCGCTCGTACGATATCTATTCCCGGCTTCTGAAGGACCGCATCGTTTTCATCGACGGCGAAATCGTCGACCTCACCGCCGACCTGGTGGTGGCCCAGCTCCTCTTCCTGGAGTCCCAGGACCCGGAACGGGACATCAGCATCTACGTCAACTCGCCCGGCGGATCGGTGACGGCGGGCCTGGCGATCTACGACACGATCCAGTACATCAAGCCCCAGGTCCAGACCATCTGCCTGGGCCAGGCCGCATCCATGGCCGCCCTGATTCTCGCCTGCGGCACCGCGGGCAAGCGCTTCGTGCTTCCGTCGTCGCGGCTCCTCATCCATCAGCCCTGGGGAGGGGTGCAGGGACAGGTTTCGGACATCAAGGTGCAGGCCCAGGAGATCCTCCGGCTCAAGAAACTCACCATCGATTATTTCGCCCTGCACACCGGAAAGGACCGCGAGCGGGTTGCCGCGGACCTGGAGCGGGATTTTTTCATGTCCGCCGGGGAAGCCGTCCAGTACGGCCTGGCGGACAAGATTCTCGTGAGGGGGAAAAATGAGCAAAGTTCGAAGTGAGGGCGCGAAGGTCTGCTCCTTCTGCGGAAAAAGCGCCGATTTCGCGCGGCGGCTCATCGCCGGCCCCGGTGTCTACATCTGCGACGAATGCGTCAACGTGTGCAAGAAGATCCTCGACGAGGAGGAGGACGTCCTCACCTCCGAGTTCATGGAGGACGTGCCGAACCCCCGGGAAATAAAGGAATTCCTGGACCAGTACGTTGTCGGCCAGGATTACGCGAAGCGGGTCCTGTCCGTGGCGGTTTACAACCATTACAAGCGCATTTCCGCGTCCCGCAAGTCCGAAGACGACATCGAGATGGAAAAATCCAACGTCCTGATCATCGGGCCCACCGGCACGGGAAAGACCCTGCTGGCGAAGACCCTGGCGAAGAAGCTTAAAGTTCCCTTCGCGATAGCCGACGCGACGACGCTGACCGAAGCGGGCTACGTCGGCGAGGACGTGGAAAACATCCTGCTGAAGCTTATCCAGAACGCGGGCAACAACATCGCCGCCGCCGAGCGGGGCATCGTCTACATCGACGAGATCGACAAGATCGCCCGGAAGGGGGAGAACGTCTCCATCACCCGGGACGTGTCCGGCGAAGGCGTCCAGCAGGCCCTGCTGAAAATCATCGAAGGCACCGTTTCCAACGTCCCGCCCCAGGGCGGGCGCAAACACCCGAACCAGGAAATGCTCCGCATCGACACCCGGAACATCCTGTTCATCTGCGGAGGCGCCTTTGTCGGGCTGGACCGGATCATCGAGAGCCGTGTCGCCCAGCACCCCCTCGGCTTCGGCGCCGACGTCCGGGCCAGGGACGAGAAAAACCTGGTCGAGATTTTCCGGGACCTGCATCCCGACGACCTCATCAAATTCGGCATGATCCCCGAATTCGTCGGCAGGCTGCCGATCCACGTTCCCCTCCACGACCTCACCCGGGAAGACCTGGAGAGGATCATCTGGGAACCGAAAAACTCCGTCATAAAGCAGTACCAGTACTCGCTGAAGATGGACGGGGTGGAACTCGTTTTCGAGGACGCCGCGATCAAGGCGATAGCCGAACAGGCCATCCGCCGGAAGACCGGAGCGCGGGGAATCCGGGCCATCGTTGAAGGCCTGATGCTGGACGTCATGTTCGAGATCCCGTCCCTGGAAGGCAAGAAGAAGGTCGTCATCACCCGGGACGTGATAGAAAAGTCCGAGCGGCCGGAGATTCAACTCGTCAAGAAATCGGCATGAAATTTTTCGATAAAGGCCCGCGGAAGGCCGGGAGGCCCGACCTGCCCGTGGTGCCCCTCCGGGACATCGTCGTGTTCCCCGGCATGGTCGTTCCCGTCTTCGCCGCCCGCAGGCCCATGATCGACGCCGTGGAGGCGGCCATGGCGGAGGACCGCAAGGTCTTCCTGCTGAGCCAGAAAAACGTCACCGGGGACCCGAGGGAGGAGGACCTCCATACCGTCGGCTGCGTCGGCCACATCCTTCAGATGATGAAGCTCCCCGACAGCACGGTGCGCATTCTCGTGGAAGGCCAGGAGCGGGCGGCCCTGACGACCTACACGAAGCGGGACCCGTACTTCCGGGCCGAAACCCGCGTTCTCGCGGGCAGCGAGGAGCTCACGACCCTCATCGTGTCCCTGATGCGGACGGTCCAGGATTCCTTCCGGACCTACGCGGGTCTCAACAAAAAGCTCCCCCCCGAGGTATCCGCCTCCGTGGACCGTGCCGACTCGCCGAACAAGCTGGTGGACCAGGTCTGCGCCCACACGGCCCTGAAAATCGAAAAGAAAATCGAAATCCTCGGCACCGCGAACACCGAAACCCGCCTCCGGGAGCTCGCCGCGGTGCTCCAGGCGGAAAACGAGATCCTGGAGCTGCAGCAGAAAATCTCCACCAAGGTCAAGAAGCGGATCGAAAAGGGGCAGCGGGAATACTTCCTCCAGGAACAGATGAAGGAAATCAACCGCGAACTCGGCCGCGAGCCGGACGATCCGTCGGGCACCAAGGAGCTGGAGGAAAAAATCACGGCCAAAGGGCTCCCCGAGGAGGCGGACGCGAAAATCCGCAGGGAGCTCAAGCGGCTGGAGAAACTGCAGACCTTTTCCCCCGAAGCAGGTATCCTGCGCACCTACATCGAATGGTTCGTCGACCTGCCGTGGAACGAAAAAACCGAGGACGGCCGGGACATCGAGGAGGCCGCCCGAATTCTGGACGAGGACCATTACGACCTCAAGAAGCCGAAGGAACGCATCCTGGACTTCATCGCCGTCCACCAACTGAAGGACAAGGTCAAGGGGCCGATCCTCTGCTTCGTCGGGCCGCCGGGTACGGGAAAAACGTCCCTGGGAAAATCCGTCGCGCGCTGCCTGGGCCGGCGTTTCGTCCGGGTTTCCCTGGGCGGCGTGCGGGACGAGGCTGAAATCCGGGGCCACCGGAAAACCTACGTGGGGGCCCTTCCGGGAAAGATCATCCAGTCCATGCGGAAGGCGGGAACGAAGAACCCGGTTTTCCTGCTGGACGAGGTGGACAAGATGTCCAGCGATTTCCGGGGCGATCCGGCTTCGGCCCTGCTGGAAGTGCTGGACCCGGAACAGAATTCGACCTTCGTGGACCACTACCTGGAAGTTCCCTACGACCTGTCGAACGTCATGTTCATCACCACGGCGAATTCGCTGCACAACATCCCGTACCCCCTCCGGGACAGGATGGAAGTCATCGAAATCCCCGGCTACACGGAATACGAAAAACTGAAGATAGCCGAAGGCTTCATCATCCCGAAGCAGATCGAGGAAAACGGCCTGGGCTGGGCCTCCGTCAATTTCCGCCGGGACGGCATCAAGGAAATCATCCAGAACTACACGATGGAGTCGGGAGTCCGGAACCTGGAGCGCGAAATCGCCCACGTCATCCGCAAGATCGCCCGGGAGGCCGTCAGAAAGGGCTTCACCCGCCCCGCGGACCCGCCAGCGGAACCTCCGGCGAAGAACACGGCGGCACCTGCGGGAGTTGCACCCGCGTCTCGGGAATCGGACCCGGCGAATGCCCCCGCGCCGACGGCCGCCCCCGCAGCCGCAGCCGGAGCCTATTCCGTCACGATAACCGCGAAAAGCATTTCCCATTACCTGGGGAACCCCAAACACAAGCGCGACCTTCTGTACAAGGAAAACAGGCCGGGCCTTTCCTACGGCCTGGCGTGGACCGAAATGGGCGGCACCCTCCTGCCGGTGGAGGCTGCGGTCTTCGACGGCAAGGGGGAGCTTCTCCTCACCGGCAGCCTGGGCGAGGTCATGAAGGAAAGCGCCCTCACCGCTTTTTCCTACCTGAAATCCTACGCCGACATGTTCAAGCTGTCCTCGGAATTCTACCGGGGCAAGGACATCCACATCCACGTCCCCGAGGGCGCCATCCCGAAGGACGGTCCGTCCGCGGGCATCACGATTACCGCGGCCCTTCTGTCCGCCCTGTCCGGCGTATCCGTCAGTCCGGGAATCGCGATGACCGGCGAGATCACCCTGACGGGACGGATCCTTCCCGTGGGCGGCATCAAGGAAAAGGTCCTGGCCGCGCACCGCAACGGTCTTGACCGGATTTTTCTGCCCGCGGAAAACCGGAAGGATATTGATGAAATTCCGAAAGAAGTAGTATCCTCTATCGAATTCGTTTTCGCGGACACCATCCTGGAGGCCCTTCGGACTTTTTTCCCGCAGGAGCTTTTTCAGGCCCGCCCGAACTGAAGCACGGAGGTCCTCTCATGCACAGTCCCCTGAAAGGCAAGTCCCTCGTTTCCCTGGCGGATCACACGCCCGAAGAAATCCGTTTTCTGCTGGACCTGTCCCATGCGGTCAAGAAGGAAAAAAAGGAAGGCAGGGTGCAAAGCCGCTTCGCCGGCAAGACCCTCGCGCTGATCTTCGAGAAGCGCTCCACCCGGACCCGCTGCGCCTTCGAGACGGCCTTCGGCGAGGAGGGCGGCCATCCGGTGTTTCTTTCCACCCAGGACATCCAGCTCGGGGCGAAGGAGAGCATCGAGGACACGGCCCGGGTTCTGGGCCGCATGTTCGACGCGATCCAGTACCGGGGCTTCCGGCAGGAAACCGTCGTCGCGCTGGCGGAGTACTCCGGGGTCCCCGTCTATAACGGCCTCACTGACATCGACCACCCCACCCAGGTCCTGGCGGACCTGATGACGGTGGAAGAGGAATTCGGCCGCCTCGCGGGAACGAAAATCGTTTTCGTCGGCGACGGCCGGAACAACGTCGCCCGGGCCCTGACGATCGGTTGCGCCAAACTGGGGGTCCACTTCTCCATCGTCTCCCCCCGGAGCCTGTTCCCCGACGAGGAGCACCTGGCGCGATGCCGGACCTTCGCGAAGGATTCGGGGGCGAAAATCGCCGTCACCGAAGAGATCGGTCCCGAGCTCGCGGGGGCCGACGCGGTCTACACCGACGTGTGGGTTTCCATGGGAGAGGAGGCGAAGTCCGAGGAAAGGATGCGGCTCCTCCGGCCATACCAGGTCAACGACGGGCTGATGAAAAAAACCGGCCGCGGCGACAGCATCTTCCTCCACTGCCTGCCGGCGGTGAAGGGAAACGAGGTTTCCGTGGAAACCATCGAGGGTCCCGCGTCCCGGGTGTGGGACGAGGCGGAGAACCGCAAGCACACGATCAAGGCCCTGATGCTGGCAACCCTCTAGCCCTCCAGGGTCTTCCATTTCCGCCACAGGGTCGAGCGGCTGATACCGAGCTCCCGTGCGGCCCGGGAAAAATTCCCGTCCGCCCGCATGACGGCCGACCGGACCGCCTCCTTCTCGAGCTCACGGATACGCAGCACGGCGGATGCGGGCGCCGGGGATGAACCGGACCGCTCCCGCGGGGGAAGGCCCGGCCTCCGGTCCAGCAGGACCTCCACCGCCGCCGCGTCCGCCGCGTTTCCCTCCTCCAGCGCCGAAAGCCTCTCGCAGAGGTTTGCCAGTTCCCGGACGTTTCCCGGCCAGTCGTACTCCTCCAGGACCTTCATGCCCCGGGGGCTTATTTCCACCGGCGGCAGGCCCCGCCGGGCGCGGTACAGGGACAGGAAGTGCCGCGCCAGCAGGGGAATGTCCTCGCGCCTGACCCGCAGAGGCGGCACGTTTATCCTGAGAACGTCCAGCCGGAACAGGATGTCCTGCCGGAAAAGCCCTTCGGCGGCCAGCTTTTTGAGGTCCTTGTTCGTGGCGGCGATAATCCGGAGGTTGACCGGGATGACCCGGTCGTGGCCGATCCGCATGATTTCCCGCTCCTGCAGGACCCGGAGAAGCTTCGCCTGCAGGGTGAGCGGGATCTCCCCCACCTCGTCGAGAAAGATCGTCCCCTCGTGGGCGAGCTCGAAGAGCCCGGTCTTTCCTCCCTTCATCGCCCCGGTGAAGGCCTCCTCCACGTACCCGAAGAGTTCGCTTTCCAGGAGATGCTC
>CAZGUL010000132.1:0-7613 GCA_964529055.1 uncultured Spirochaetaceae bacterium | reverse complement strand
GCGGGAGGATGCGGAGGCCCATGCGGCGGGCTTCGCCGATGTACGCCGATGCGGTGTAGTAGCCGCCCTCGTTGGAAATCACCGCCGCCATGAATTCCGCGGGGAAATGGGTTTTCAGATACGCGCTCTGAAACGACACCATGGCGTAGGACGCGCTGTGGGGCTTGCAGAACGAGTATCCGTCGAAGGAAAGAATCATGTCCCATATCTTCCCGGCCGTTTCCCGGGAAACCCCTTTTCTTTCCGCCCCGTCGAAGAACATCCGCCGGTATTCGGCGAGCCGCGCCTCCTTGTTCCGTTTCGCCATGATTTTCCGCAAACCGTCGGCGTCGGCGTCGGAGAAGCCGGCGATGGCGACTGCGGCCTTCGAAACGTCCTCCTGGTACACCATGATCCCGTGGGTTTCCGCGAGGAGCTCGTCCAGCACCGGATGCAGCGGATCGCAGGGCTCGCCCCGGAGCCTGCGGACGTAGTCGTTGATGTACCTGTTCGCCGCCGGCCGGATGATCGAGGAGTGGATGACGATGTGCTCGAAGTCCCCCCTGCGGGTCTTCCGCTGGAGCCGGCGCATGGCGGGGCTTTCGATGTAGAAAACGCCCATGGTGTCCCCCCGGGCGAGGAGATCCCGGGTTTCCTCGTCCTCCTGGGGCCTCCAGGCGGACTGGTCGAAAAGGATGCCGTTGGCCGCGATGCCGAGCAGGGCGTCCCGGATCACCGCCAGCGACCTGTTGCCGAGAAGGTCGATCTTGACGAGGCCGGCGGTTTCCGTCCCGTCCTTCTCCCAGGCCACGACGGGGACCCCCATCGCGGCGGTCTCGATCGGCGCGTACATCGCGACGGGCCGGGGCGTCAGCACGATCCCGCCGGAGTGGACTCCCAGGTGCCGCGGAAGCCCCGTTATCCGCCCGGCGGCGGCGGAGATTTCCTTCCAGGTTTCGTCCTCGTCCGCCTCGCCGCGGCGCCGCCTTTTCTCGAAGGCGGAAATTTCCCCGTCCGGGATTCCGTAGGCCCGGGCCGTCTCGCGGAGGGCTCCGCCCGCGGAGAAATGGTTGTGGTTGCATATCCTCGCGGAATTTTCCGGGCCGTACCTCTCCATGACCTCGGCGATGACCCCGTCCCGCTCGTCCCACGCGAAATCGACGTCGATGTCCGGCGGGTCCTTTCTCTGGGGATTCAGGAACCGTTCGAAATACAGGCGGCAGCGTATGGGGTCCACGTTGGTTATCCCCAGGCAGTAGGACACGACGCTGGCCGCCGCGCTGCCCCGGCCGCAGGTCCTGCTCGCCCTCCGGACGATGTCGGCCACAACGAGGAAATAATCCGTGAATCCCTTCGCGCCGATGATGCCGAGCTCGTAATCGATCCGTTCCATGACGCCGTCGCCGATCTCCCCGTACCGTTCCTCCGCCCCCCGCAGGACCCCGTCCCGCAGGGCCGCTTCCGGCGACGCCGCGCCGCCGAGAAGCTCCCGGGGCGCCGCGGGGAACACGAAGCCCCGGAATATTTCGGCGAAACCGCATGCGGCGGCTATTCCCCGGGTGTTTTCCAGGGCGTCGGGAAAACCGCGGAAAATATCCTCCGCCGCCCGGGGAGGGAAGAGGAAGGCGTTTTTCGGGGCGCGGTCTTTGTCCCCGACGGCGTATATCGTGGCGCGGTTCGCCGCGGCCCGGAGAATCGTGTGGGTCCCGTAATCATCGGCGGAGAGGAAGGTGACGTCCCCCGCGGCGGCGAGGGGAACGCGGAGCCGGCGGGCCTCGGGGACGACCGTCCGGGAAAACGGCGTGACGAGGCCGTACAGGCCGGCCACCGCTCCGGCGCAGCTCCCGAGCAGGGCGGGCGAATCGGTAAGAACGAAATTCCCGCCGCCCCGGCTCCGCAGTCCATCCGCAAGGCAAAAATCGTCCTTCCGCTTCCTGTCCGAAAGGAGAAGGCAGAGGTTTTCGAACCCTCCCCGGTCCCGGCACAGCACGACGGCCCTCTCCCCGGCAAGGCGGATTTCCGCACCGACGATCGGCCGGATTCCCCGGGACCTGCAGGCGGCCAGGAAGATATGGACCCCGTAGAGGTTGTCGATGTCCGTCAGGGCCAGGGCCTCGTACCCCGCGGCGGCGGCCGCGTCGACGATCTCCCCTATACCGCGGGTGCCGTACAGCAGGGAATAGGCCGAATGGGTCTGCAGGTGGGTGAACACGGCTATGTCGCCAGAGCGGCGCAGCGGCGAACGGCCCCGGGACCGTACTTGAGCCGCATCCGGTCCACCGCGCGCTGAAGGGCATTTTTCCTTGCCGTCTCCTCCGGCGCGAAGAGGTCGAGCCGTGTTATCGCGGGCGCCGGGTCCCGCAGTTCCAGCCGCAGGCCCCGCAGGCGCACCCGGCGGGCCATGACGCGGCCGAGGAGCCCCAGGACGGCCGACGCGATCTCCCCGTCGCTCCCGAGGCCCTCCGGCTCCCGCTGACGGAAGGCTGCCCGCATGCCGTCGGTGTACGTTCCCGACAGCACGACGAGCCGGGCTGTCAGGTTGTCCTCCCGGAGCCGGAGGCCCAGGTCCTCCGCCAGGGCCAGAAGGGCGGCCGCGACGGCCCGCGGGTCGCCCGAGTCCGGATCGAACCGAAGATTGTCCGCGATGACCTTCCCGCCGGGGGCGGCCGGGTCGATCTCCCGGAAATCGATCCCCCGCGCCCTGTCGCGCAGCAGGAGCCCGCCCGGTCCGAGCGCGGCGGACTCCCCGTCGGAAAAATCCGCGAGATCCCCGACGGTGTCCACCCCCAGCAGGGCCAGCCTTTCGCCGATTTTCCTGCCCACTCCCGGCAGCAGGGCAACGCTCTGGGGATCCAGAAAATTCCGTTCGTCTCCCGGCCGGATCGCCGCGTACCCGTAAGGTTTCACGACCCTGCTTCCCACCTTGGAGACCAGCTTGTTAACGGCGAGGGCCACGGCGGGTTTCAACCCGGTGCGCTCCAGAATCCGGGACCGTATCCGGTTCGCGCAGTCTTCCGCCGGACCGAAGAGGAGCCGCGTTCCCCGGATGTCGAGAAAATAATGGCCGCCGCCGGGGTTTTCCACCCGGGGTGTGCAGGCCGCGGCGATCCCGAGAATCTCCGCTTCCGCGGCCGCGTACAGCCCGTAATCCGGCTCGACGACGGAAAGGTCCCGGCAGCGTCTTTTCGCCTCCCGGATATCCATTCCCGGCCGCAGACCCCCGGCGAAGGCTGTCCGGGAAACCCCGAGCAGCACGGCCCGGGGAACGCGGAAGCTGCCGATGCCGAAGGGCCTGCCCCGGAGCGAGGAATCCCGGGACTCCTCCGCCTGGGCCATGAAATCGGTTATGTTGACGTGGACGACGCGCCGCCCGTCATCCCCGGGGTCCGGCGGCATCTTCCTCTTCCCTGACCAGTTCCTGCAGCATTTTCGCGTTTTGGACGGCCTGTCCGGCCCTGTGGTTGTTGAAATAGATCCGGAGGGTCCGGACCTGCTCCTTCAGGCAGCGGATGCGTTTTTCCCACCCGCCGAGTTCCTCCGGGGTGTACAGGTAGTTGTACCGCTCCGCGGCGTCGGAACCCCACCAGGCCCGGCCGTTCCGCCCGTGAAAGCGGATGTAGCCGATGTCCGACGTTACCACGTCGGCGGGCTGGGGAAGGCCGCGGATGTCCGGCATGTCGGTGACGCAGACCCCCGTGGCGCGCCGCCGGAGGGCGTCGTAGACCCGGGTGTTCTGCCAGGCCGGGTTGCGGAACTCCACCACGGACGGCAGGTCCCCCAGTTCCCGGAGCAGCGCGTCCAGGTACCGTCTCCGGTCCGGCTCGTAGTGAAAGGAGGACGGAAACTGGAACAGCACGGCCCCGAGCCGTCCCGCCTTTACCAGGGGGTGGAGGGCCCTGCGGTATTCCGCGGCGGCGTCCTTCCAGGAGGCCGGATCGACCTCGTGGGTCAGGCTTTTGTGGGCCTTGACGGAAAAATCCAGCCCGCCGCCGGCCCTCCGGAGCATGTCCGCGGTCTGGCCGGCGGACGGCATCCTGTAATAGCTGAAGTTGAGTTCCACCGTCCGGAAGGATTCGGCGTAGAACCCGAGAAAATTCTCCCTGTCCAGCCCCCGGGGGTAGAACACGTCCCGCCATTCCAGGTAGTCGTATCCCGAGGTTCCGATAAGCACGTTCGACATGGCGGCCTCGCTGATTTTGATTATACCATACATGCGTTAAGTATTCAAGACGGAGATTGATTTTTCCGTTCCGTCGGGGATATACTGCGGGAGTCGGCCGACGGCCGACAAAATCGGGTTTCGTGGAGAAAATCATGAAAAAAATGCTGTGCGTTCTCGCGGCGGCCGCGTTCCTGGCCCGGGCCGCGGCGGCGCTGGATGTGGGGGGCGCCGCGCTGCCCGACACGATGCGGGCGGGCGGAAGGGACCTGGCGCTGAACGGCGCCGGAATCCGGACGAAGGTTTTTTTCAAAGTCTACGCGGGCGGCCTGTATCTGGCCGGCAAATCGGCCGCGGCGGCGGATATCGTGGCGGCCGACGAGCCGATGGCAATCCGTCTCCATTTTCTGATGGACGTGGACGCGAAGAACATCCTGGACGCGTGGAACGAGGGGTTTCGCGGAAGCGCCGGAGGTTCGTACGACGCCCTGGCGGACAGAATCGCCCGGTTCAATTCCTGTTTCGCGGAGGATTCCAAAAAGGGCACGGTCTACGATGTGGTCTACGAACCGGCGGCGGGTACGACGGTGTCGGTGAACGGCGCGGTAAAGGCCGTCATTCCCGGCGCGGACTTCAAACGGGCCGTTTTCGGCATCTGGCTGGGAGACAAACCCGCAGACAAGGGATTGAAAAAGGGACTTCTGGGAGGATGAGCAGGGGCTTTTCCCCCGTTCCGGCTTGACATTCCCCGCATCCTTTAGTACTGTAGGGCCGGAATCTGGGGAGATTCCCGAGTGGTCAAAGGGGGCAGACTGTAAATCTGTTGGCACCGCCTTCGTAGGTTCAAATCCTACTCTCCCCATTCACCGGGCCCTTTCTTCGGAAAGGGCCTTTTTTTCACCCCCGTTGTGGTATATTTACGGAAGGACGGCTGCGACATGGAAACGCCATTTTACGCCGACGGTCTCCGGTTCAGCTGCACCCGGTGTTCCCGGTGCTGCCGGCACGATCCGGGCTACGTTTTTCTGTCCCGGGCCGACCTGGACGCCCTCGCGGCCGGTACCGGGCTGAAGGAAGAAAAATTCATCGAAACCTGCTGCCGGAAAGTGGAAACCGGCGGCCATATTCGATTAAGCTTGAAGGAAAAGCCGAACTACGACTGCATTTTCTGGGAAGCGGGAGGCTGCAGGGTGTACGGGTACAGGCCCTTTCAGTGCAGAAGCTATCCGTTCTGGCATTCCAACCTGGTTTCCCCGCGGCAGTGGAAGGAACTGGGGTCCGAATGTCCCGGAGTCGGCGCCGGGGAACTGCACTCCCGGGAGGAAATCGAAGCATGGCTTGACGGGCGGGAGCCCCTCCTGGATCTGACGGAGGATCCGAGCGATCGATGAAAGTCAAATTCTGGGGAGTCCGGGGGTCCATACCGACGCCGGTCACCCCCGACGCGATACGCAGCAAGATAGCCACGGTGGTGCAGAGGATACGTCCCTCCGACCTGGCATCGCCGGAGGCGCGGGAATTCTTCCTGTCCCAGCTCCCGCCGTGGCTTTTCGGTTCCGCCGGAGGCAACACGTCCTGCATCGAGGTGGGGATGAAGCCCGGCGCGGTGGTCCTCCTGGACGGCGGCTCCGGGCTGCGGGAGTTCGCCTCCGATATTTCGAACCGGACACCCGGTCCGACCCGTTTCCACCTGTTTTTCACCCACTTTCACTGGGACCATCTGCAGGGGATACCCTTTTTTTCCGCCCTCGCGAATCCCGGAGTCTCCATCGATTTTTACAGCCCCGAGGAGGGGCTCCGGGAAAAGATCGAAGGCCAGATGCGGCCGCCCTATTTTCCCGTCACCCTGGCGGATATGACCCGGGCGAAAACCGCCTTCCACCGGCTCGGAGCGGGTCCCCTGCGAATCGAGGGGGGGGAGATCGCCTGGAAAAGGATGAACCATCCCGGCGGCTGTTTCGCCTACAAAATCACCAGCGGAGGGCATTCCGTCGTCTACGCCACCGATTCGGAACTGACGGAGAAGGATTTCGAGAAAAGCCCGGAAAACCGGCGTTTTTTCGAAAACATCGACGCGCTGATCCTGGATTCCCAGTACACCCTCGGCGAGGCGGTGGAAAAATACAACTGGGGCCATTCGTCCTTCAGCCTGGGAGTCGATTTCGCTTCGGAATGGAACATCAGGAACCTGTACCTGTTCCACCACGAGCCCCTGTACAACGACAAGAAACTGTACAACAATCTTCAGTCGGCACGATGGTATTACAGCCACCTCGGCAAATCGGGAATGAATATTTTCCTTGCCGAAGAGGGGCGGGAGATTGAATTTTAATATAACGATCGAAGAAAAAGAATGCGTCGCCCTCTACGCGTTCCTGAAAAAGCGGGAAGAAACGCTGGGACCGGAACTGGAAAAGCTGCTGCGACGGGTGGAAACCGTCGTATTCGAGCATCTTTCCATAGAAGACGCGGAGGCGCTGACGTTGTCGGGGGGAGAAAAAAACATGGGAGGCACGGCATGAAAAGATTCGTTTGGGGCGGCACCCTCTTTTTTCTCCTGGTTCTTTTCCCCGCCTTCGCGGAATACAATCCTCCGGACGGCGGCGAGGCCCTGTACGAATTCGCGTCGCCTCTTTTTCTCGCCGGCGGGACCAGCGCGGTTTCGCAGGAATCGCCGGAGGCGGACATCCTGAACCCCGCCGCGTCCGCCCTGCAGCAGCGGACGACGCTGGGGCTTTCCTACACCGGTCTGGCCGATTTCGCCGGGGACGGCTGGAAGGGGCACGGGGCTTTTACGGGGGCCGCCTTCCCGACCCGGTACGGTGTATTTTCAGGTTCCCTTCAGCTGCTCACCTCATCCCTGGACGACATGGACCTGGGGACCCTGGGGATCATGCGCTTTTCCTTCGCGAAAGATCTTTTCCCGGACCTTCTCGTGGGCTCCGGCGTGCACGTCACGGTGGGGGAAAAGGATTCCTTCGACATCGGCATGGGGGCGGACCTCGGTTTCATTCACCTGGCGGACGGGGCTTTCGGCCTGCGGAACTTCCGGTGGGGCGCCGCGGTGCGGAATCTGGGAAAGTGGTACGAGCCCGTCGACGGCCGTTCGGCCTTTCCGTCTCCGTTCACCCCCGCCGTCGGCGCGGGCTTCACCGCCCTCTGGACCGCGGGCGGCGTCAAGCTGGACATCACCGGAGACGCGGCGTTTCCGTCATTTCAGAATATCAGATTGACCCTGGGAGCCGACCTCTCCATCAAGGAACGGTTCGGTCTGCAGAGCGCCCTGCGTTTCGACGCGAGGCAGTTCTTCGACGACGACCTTGCGGACCGCAGCCTGATACCGTCCTTCGGGATAACGGCTGTCTTCAAGACCGATTTCAAAGGCGGCGGCGGCTTCCTGGACGAAAAGGGCTGGAACCGCAGCGACGCCAGGGTGCGTCTGGCCGGTACCAAACCGTGTATTCAAAACTCGAAG
>CAZGUL010000131.1:0-7615 GCA_964529055.1 uncultured Spirochaetaceae bacterium | reverse complement strand
CCTCTGCGAAGAAGGGCGGCCGGAGGCGAAGAATCCTCCCCGCCCCCGCACCGCCCCCGGATTGCGGCTTTCCCCCGGAAAGCCGCATCGGCCTTCTACCGGGTCTTGCCCAGCTCCTTGAAAATCTTGTCCCGAACGGCCTTGAGGTTGAGTTTCTCGTAGGCCTTGTCCGCCGCCGCGCGGAACGCGGCCATGTCGATCTCCGACTTGCCGACGATCGTCACGCCCTTCGCCTTCATTTCCTCGGCGTTCTTCTTGTCCAGGACTTCCATGTAGCTGCGGGACACCTCGAGGCCCGCCTTGTCGCACTCCTCCTGCAGGATTTTCTGGTAGTCCGCCGGGAGCGCGTTGAACCATTTGCTGCTGATGACCTCGAAATTGACCAGCAGGATGTGGGCGGTTTCGCTCATGAACTTCGCGACCTCATAGAACTTCATGTTGAACGCGGCTGTGAAGGAAAGCTCCGCCCCGTCGATGACCTTGGTCTGAATTCCCGGATACACCTCGCCGTAGGCCAGGGCGACCGGCGTCGCACCGATGGCGCGGATCGATTCCTGCCAGATCGGGGCCGGCGGCGTCCTTATCCTGAGACCCGCGAGATCGGCGGGTTTCCGGACCGGCTTGTTGGCTATGATCTGACGGAAACCCTGGATCCACAGGAAGGACAGGACCTTGAAGCCCTGGGATTTTTCCAGTTCCGCCTTCCATCCCTTCACGGTGTCCAGTGTGTTGAGTTTCTGCACTTCCTCGACGGTCTCGACGAAATACGGGGCGTTCATGACCGCGATGTCGGGAACATAGTTGCCCAGCCGGGCGGAGTCGGTGTTCTGACCAACGTTCGCGCCCTGGCGGATCTGCTCCAGGATGTCCTCCTCGACGCCGAGCTGGGCACTGGGGAAAACCTCCACCTTCATGTTTCCGCCCGTTTTCGCCGCCACCGCCTCGGCCCACTTCAGGAACGCGGGATGGTACGGGTCCTGGGGCGAAAGTACATGGTTGAATTTCAGCACGTACTGCTTCGGGCCGGACTCCTTCTGTCCTCCGCCGAACACGGGCATGGCCGCGACAACCAGCGCAAGGACCAGGCAGAGAATGACTTTTCCGATTCTCATAAACCTCCTCCTTTCCCGATATATATGACTTGGATATTTCCATCTTATAACGAGGAGGCGGGTTTGTCAAAAAATAGAATGAAAAATATCAGCCCGCGAAGCGCAGCAGGGCGATCCTCTCCACCGCGTCGATCTCGGTCCGTACCAGGGCGTAGAGATCCGGCCGGTCCGCGGCGAGTTTCCGTGTTCTGCCGAGCCACCGGAAAAAAACGTCCCGGTTTTTCTTGTGGGCGAGCTTTTTCAGGATGCCCGGAACGAGCCGGACCCGCGCAGCGCCGTCTTCGTCATCCAAACGGGCAAAAATCTCCTCAAGCTCGTCGGCCCGGGAAGCGCAGGCCGAATCCCGGAGCTTTTCCGCGAGCCGCCCCAGGTCCTCCGGGGAAAGCCGGGAAAGCCCGTCCGGGTCCGGCGGATCCAGCAGGAAGTATCCCCGGGAACGCAGGCGGACCTCCTCCGTCCCCAGCCGCGCGGCGACGAGGCCCTCCGGAAGCAGGGTGAAATTCCGGGCCAGCGCGTCCTTCCGGAATTTCCGCCTGCACAGCAGGGACACCTCCCGGAGCGTGAAAATCCGTTCGATTTCGCCGCGTCCGCCGGAAAACGCCGGGTTCCGCAAACGGGTATCCACGATGAAAACGAACTCCACGTTCGCCCCCCCCCGGGAATTGCTCTGTTTGCCGCCCCGGTAGGTTATGTAGGAATTCGCGACGATATCGACCCGTCCCCGGCGGACGCAGAGGGCCTCCAGCTCCCGCCACGGGACGACGCCGTCGCTGGAGTAGCTTATCAGGATGCGCTCCGCGTCCAGCCGGTCGAGGAGTTCCCCGAAGGCCTTCGCGGCGGTTTCGGCGTAGCAGTACGCGGAGCGGGTCTTCACCCAGTCCCGACGGATGGCGGCCTTGTTTTTCAGGACCCCCTTTTCATTCAGATCCAGAGGTGCCGGGGGTTTGTCCCACAATGCGATGGTGGTGAGCATGTGATAGTTGCTGCCGTACTGGTGCTGGTTGTACGGCGGGTCCAGGTAAGCCGCGGCCGCCCCGGATGCTTCCGGCCGGAGGACCACCCCGGCGGCGTCCTCCCGGAAAACGCGGCAGGGCCGGGAGGAATCGATCAGGACCGGCGGCCGCAGCACGATGGGGCAGAGGATCCTTTTCAGGGCGTCCCTGCCGTGGCCTCCGAAGCCCTTGTGGAAGGCCTTGAAAACGCCGGACGTGTTCGTATGGGTCGCCGCCTCGTACAGGAGGGGTGCGATGAGAAGGCAGCGCCGGAGTTCCGCGTCGTCATCGCCGGGAGGAAACAGCTTTTCGATGCCCCCCCGGATCCTGTCGATGGCGAGGGCGTTGGCCCGGGTGTAGAAGAGTCTCTCCGTCCGGAAATCGGCCATTTCCGCGTCGTCCTCCGCGGGGGCGTAGTACCGGGAGATGTAACGCTCATCTTCCGGCGGGTCCGGCAACGCGTTCAGCTCTCCGATGATTTCCAGAAACCGGCTGCGGGATCCGAAAAGTCTTTCGATGTCCCGCTCGCCGGCTTCGACGTACGCGCGGTTCAGGATGTACGCGTAGGGTTCCCAGTCGTTCGAAACCACCGAAAATCCCCGGTGTTTCGCGTAGCGGGACACGACCCCGCTTCCGGCGAAGAGGTCAAGGAATTTCAGGCCCGGGGGAACCCGGCCGTCGAAGGCCCGCTCCAGCGCCGCCCCGATGAGCGGCAGGAGCCTGCGCTTGTTGCCGATGTATGCGATGATCTGCGATGTCAGGTATTCCGGGCCGTTCATCGGACGAGGTGTCGCGTCCCCGGACCTACACCCACAGGGGTTTTTCCCACAGCTCCAGGGTCGTGCCTATTTTCTTTTTAACCGCGGTGTCGTAGATCCGCTTCGCCACCGTGACGTCCTCGATGGCCATGCCGACGGAGTTGAAATAGATCTTCTCCCGCGGGTTTTGCCGTCCCGGTTTGTCCCCGGCCACGACGGCGCCGAGCTCCGCGTCTATCTTGTCGTCGCCGATCAGGCCCTCCCCGAACATTATGGCCAGGGTCTGGGTCAGGCGGTGCTTGATCTGGTACCAGTCGTCCACGACGATCCTGTCCGCCCGCTCAACGACGGCGTATTCCGCCTCGTACCCCCCGACGTGGGAATAGAAGCTTCCCGGGGCGAGCCAGTCGGCCATCACCACCGGTTCCTTCGCCGTGGTGGCGGAAACGACGACGTCCGCGCCCTCGACGGCTTCCCTGCCGGAGGCGGCGGGCTTAATCTCGATGCCCAGGCTTTTCTCCACCTCCGCGGCGAAGACCCGGGACCGCTCGGCGGAAAGGTCGTAGACCCGCACGGACGCAAGGCCCGGCAGGGCTTCCTTCAGGGCCATCAGCTGGGTCCGGTTCTGCGTGCCCGCGCCGATGATGCCGGCCGTCTTCGAATCCCGCCGTGCCAGGTACTTTGCCGCGACACCGGTGACTCCGCCGGTCCGCATGGCGCTCACCAGGGTCCCGTCCATAACCGCAAGGGGGAACATCTTTTCCGGATCGTTCAGGATGATGAGCGCGGAGGCCCGCGGAAGGCCGTACCGTGACGGGTTCAGGGGGGCGCTTCCGATCCATTTGATCCCCGCCACGTTCACGTCCCCGCCGACAAAACCGGGCATGGCGTTGATGCGCCCCCGGGTTTCCTCGCTGTGGGCGTCGCCCCAGCGCAGGGCGACCTTCGCCGGAAGAACGTCGTCCTTCCTGTAATGGAGCAGAAAGACTTTTTCCAGGTCCCGCATGACCGCCGCCATGTCCAGGACCCCGCACGCGATGACGTCTTTCTGGCTGAGATAGATGAATTCCTGCTTCGACATATCGACTCCTCTCACAAAACGAATTTCACGAGTTCCGCGGGTCCGAGGCCCCCGACGCCCATCCGCTCCAGGGTACGGCCATCCCTCCGGTAATCCCGGCCGTGCACGATGTTCGCCAGGTCAATCACGGCGTTCATCGCGGGGGTCGGGACACCGGCTAGCCGGCCGAATTCCGCGAGCGGCACCAGGCTCATCGGGACGTCCTCGGTGATGTACCGGGCGTCCAGGGACGGAGGCGCCTTGATTCCGGCATACACGGGGTTGGCCTGAACAGCCGTGTAGAGGTCTTTTCCTTCCACGCCGTACACGTCCCCCAGCCATTCCACGGTGGTCCGGGTCGGCACCCCCAGGGTCCGGGCGATTTCCACCCGCTCCCCGTCGATCCTCTCCAGGACCCGGGCCACCGCCGGACTTATGCCCTGCCGGTAATGCTCGAAGGCCCCGCCGGTGTCCTCGATGCGCGCCGCGTTGAGAAGGGTGGGCGCGGGATGGAAGATCGCGCCGATGTTGAGCAGGCTGGTTTCCAGCACGCTGGACACGGGCCTGAAAAAGGGGAATATCCCCTTCAGCGCCGCGGCGGCCCCCGCGTTCCGGGACGCGGGAAAGGCCGCGAAGGACACTTCCTTTTTGACGCCGTAGACGGTGGCCTCCGCGGGGCCGGTGCGGCGGCAGGCGTACAGCAGGGTCTGGGCTTCCGCGATAAACGGCCGTTTTTTCGGAAAAAGGGACGTCACGGTCCGGAAGAACTCCAGGGCCCCGCCGGTTCGGCCGGGATGCAGGACCGTCAGAGTCTCGTCCCGCAGAAACGGGGCGAGGTTTTCGGCGATGTCCCGGTGCGCGAACGCGGGGGTAACCACCATGACGATCTCCGCGCCGGCGGCGGCTTCCCGCAGGTCGGTGCCCGCGTAGTCAAGGACCGCCCGGGACTCGCCCAGGGCGCCCTTCAGGCTGACGCTTCGGGCCGCGGCGATTCCCTCCACCGCCGGGAAGAATTTGTCGTACAGGCGGACGGAGTGGCCCATGCCGGACAGATGGGCGGCCATGGTCGTTCCGCCGTGGCCCGCGCCGAGAACGGCAATCCTCATGCCTGGCCTCCCGCGGCGGCGTCCTTCCCGCCGGAAAAAGTCTGGAATCCGTATACGAGAAGAATGACCGCGATGCCCGTCAGGTCGGACCAGAGCCCCGGCTTGATGAGGACCATCGCGGCGGCGAAGAGCATGAGCCGGAAAACGACTCCCAGGGGCTTCTTCATGTACCCCTGCAGGCTCCAGGACAGGGCCATCACTCCGATAACCGCGGACAGGAGTACCCCCAGCGTCTGGGTCAGGGTTGTGTCCAGAAGCAGCAGGGCCGGAGACAGGGCGAAGATGAACGGCATCAGGAAGGCGGTGCTGGTCAGCTTGAGCCCCGTGAACGCCGTTTTCAGCGGATCCGCCTTCGCGATGGCCGCGGCCAGGTAGGAGCTCAGCGCCACCGGCGGGGTCACCGCCGCGAAGCACCCGTAGTAGAAGATGAAAAGGTGCGCCGCGATGACGGGGATCCCCATCTTCGTCAGGGCCGGCGCCACCATGGCCCCCAGGATGATGTACAGGGCGGTGGTGGGCATTCCCATGCTCATGAAAATGGCCGCCAGCATGGTCAGGAACATCGCCGGGATCAGGTGTCCGGCGGCGAGGGTGATGATGAGATCGGCGAACTTCAAGCCCAGCCCGGTCAGGGTGACCGTTCCGACGATGATGCCCGCCACGGCGCAGGCCGCGATGATGCTCAGCGCCCCCCGGGCGCCCTTGTCCAGGGCTTCTACGAGGCGCGGCCAGTTTATCCGGGTTTCCTTCTTGAACATGCTGACGATAAAGACGATGACCACCGAAATGAACGACGCCTTTATCGGCGAATACCCGATGATGAGAAGGTACACGATGCTGAACGGGGCGAGGAGAAGAAAGGCCCCGTTCTTCAGCGTGGTCAGGAAACGCGGAAGTTTGTCCCGGGGGATTCCCGCCAGGCCGAGCTTGGCCGCTTCCAGGTCAACCATGACGAAGACCGCCAGGTAGTAGAGCAGCGCCGGCAGGGCGGCGTGCATGATGATCTTCCCGTAGGGAACCCCGGTCATTTCGGCCATGATGAAGGCCGCGGCGCCCATGATCGGCGGCATGATCTGCCCCCCCGACGAGGCGGCCGCTTCGACCCCGCCGGCGAACTCGGGCTTGTACCCCACCTTTTTCATCAGGGGTATCGTGAAGGTCCCGGTCCCCGCCACGTTCGCGAAGGAGCTGCCGGAAATCATTCCCATAAGGCCGCTGGCGACGACGGCCGCCTTCGCCGGACCGCCGCGGTAGCCGCCCGTGACGGAAAAGGAAAGGTCGATGAACGACTGTGCGCCGCCGGTCACCCCGAGAAAAGAGCCGAGAAGGACGAAGATGAAGACGTAGGTGGCCGTCACGTAAATCGCCACGCCGTAGATGCCTTCGCCGGTGAGGTACATGTGCTCCACGATTCTTTCCACGCTGTACCCCCGGTGACCGATACCGGAGGGAAGATACTGCCCCAACATCGCGTAGGCCAGAAAAACCAGGCCTACGATGACCAGCGGCCACCCCATGGTCCTGCGGGTGGCCTCGAAGATCAGCACGATGGTGACGGCCCCCATGATGATGTCCATCGGAAGGGGACTTCCGGCACGGTAGATGAGCTCCCAGTAATTGACGACGATGTACGCGCCGGTCAGGAGGCCGAGAAGCGCGAACAGCGCATCGTACCAGGGGAATTTATTCCGGTGCTTCCTGCGGGCCGGGTAAATAAGATACGTCAGCACCAGCGCGAACGCCAGGTGGATGGCCTTGTGCCGGGCCTGGGGCAGCATGAAAATCCCCGCCGACCACAGGTGAAAAACCGACATCGCGGCGGCGATGAAAACGGTGATTTTTTTCAGGATCCCCGATTCCACCCGGGTGGTTTCGAAATGCTCCTTTAGCTCCCTGAGCTTTTCCTCCGGGGACAGTTCCGGTTTTGGTTTTCTCTTAAAAAGCATCTACGCTTCCTCCGAAAAGAATGGCCGCCCGCGATTCCAGCGGCGCGCTTATAATCAACAGGTCCCCGTCGCCCGCGCGGGAACGAAGGTCCACCCGGTGTTCCCCGAGAAACAGAACGGGCTCGGCGATGTGACTGACTCTGAAATGTAGGTCTCCGATGCGCCTGCCGATGTTCTCGATGCGGATCACGCCGTTTTCCACCCGGACATCGGCCTCTTCCGTGGACGGCATGCCCCATCCGAGGTCCCGGAGGACCGTCCCCGTCACGATGACGGCCCCGTCCTCTCCGATGCGGTAGTACTCGTAGACGGGGGTGAGCTGCACCGAGTGCCGTATCCGGGTCGCGAAGCCGAACCCCGCGGAAACGGGCCGGCGCAACAACGTCTCCCCCCGCGTCCGGTTGATCACGGTCAGCACGGGCCGGCGCCGCACGGCCCAGCCGCAGAACGCGGCCGCCAGAAGGGCGGCCGCCAGTACGATAAGGGCGGACCGGCGGCGTCTTCCCGGTGAGGGAAGGCGCCGTCCTCCGGAGACGGTCTTGTCTATTTAAGGAGCCCTTTTTCCCTGAAGTATTTTTCCGCCCCGGGATGGAGGGGCAGGGACATTCCGCCAAGGGCCGATGCCAGGGTGATGCTCTTGC
>CAZGUL010000130.1:0-7655 GCA_964529055.1 uncultured Spirochaetaceae bacterium | reverse complement strand
GCCACGGCGGTCCAGCCCGTGGGCGGCCTCATCGCCGAGATGATCGACGCCGCGGGTTTTCCCGCGGGACTGTTCGGCCTGGTCCACCTGCCGGGACGCCTCGCCGGACCGGCTTTTGTCTCCTCCGGCATCGGCAAGCTCTTCTTCACCGGCTCCACCGAAACCGGCAAGGCCCTCGCGGAGCTCGCCGCCCCCCGCCTCCTCCCCGTAAACCTGGAACTGGGCGGCAAGGACGCCATGATCGTCCTCCGGGACGCGAACCTCCGCAGGGCGGCGGCCGGCGCGGTGTGGGCGGGAATTTCCAACTGCGGGCAGTCCTGCGCCGGCGTGGAAAGAATTTACGTGGAGCGCCCGGTCTACGACGAATTCGTCGGGCTCCTGCGCGCCCGGGTTTCCGCTCTGCGCCAGGGACCCGACGGGGATTTCGACGCGGATTTCGGCAGCCTGACCACCCCGGAGCAGAAGGCGATCGTTGAAGGCCAGGTGAAGGAGGCCCTGGAGCGCGGCGCGCGGATGACGGCCTCCTCCGTCCCCGCGGCCGGCGGCACCGGCGGGGGGCTGTACCACCCCGCCCTGGTGGTCGAAACCGCCGGGGACGACGGCGACCTGATGCGCCGGGAAACCTTCGGCCCGGTCCTGGCCGTTTCCCCCGTGGAGGACGCATACGAGGCGGTGCGGAGGGCCAACGATTCGGACTACGGTCTCACCGCCTCGGTCTGGACGGCCGACGCGGGCCGGGCCCGCGACATCGCGTCCCGGCTGGAAGTCGGGGCGGTGACGATCAACGACCACCTTCTGAGCCACGGCATGGCGGAAACCCCGTGGGGGGGCTTCAAGGAAAGCGGCATCGGCCGCAGCCACGGGGAGGCGGGATTCCGGGAAATGACCCAGGAAAAGGTCGTTATTTCCGAACTTTTTCCGATGATGCGGAGCAACATGTGGTGGCACCCCCATTCCCGCCGGGTCTACGACGGCATGAAGGGGGCCCTTGACCTGGTATTCGGCGGCGGCGCGCGCCGGTTACGGGGGGGCGTCCGCCTCGTCCGGCTGTTCGCGGAACGGTTTTTCGCCCCCTAGTTCCCGGCGGTTCCCCGGCCGCGGCCTTGCACCCCGCGGCGGGAAAGACCCCGCCGCAGCGGATGTGCCTGCCGACGCGGGGAGCAGCCTAACCTATCGTGTTGACCGGGTAGACCGGCGGCTTGCCGGTGAGCACGTTCGCGATGTTCAGCGCCGTCTTCGTCTTGAGTTCCGACAGGGCCTCTTCGCTGTAGAAGCCGGCGTGGTCCGACAGGATCACGTTGTCCAGCCCGCGCAGCGGGCTGTCCGCCGGCAGGGGCTCCTTTTTGAAGACGTCCAGTCCCGCGTAGGCGATCCTGCCCGCGGCGAGGGCTTCCGCGAGGGCGTCCTCATCGACCAGGGCGCCCCGGGACGTGTTGACGATGATGGCCGTGGGTTTCATCATTGCGATGCGGGCCCGGCTTATCAGGTTCACGGTTTCGGGGGTGGCCGGCGCATGGACCGAAATGTACTCCGCCGAGGACACGAGCTCGTCGATTTCGGTCTTTTCGCAGCCCTCCTTCGCGACGGCGTCGGCGGAAACGAAGGGATCGAAAACCAGGCACCTGCCGAAACCGAAATTCCGCATCCGGTGCCAGAACTGGCGGCCGATGGCGCCGAATCCGACGATTCCCAGCGTCTTGCCGCTCATCCGCCGGGTGGGCTGCTCCACCGTGAGATTCCAGCCGCCCTGCCGGATCCTCCTGTCCTTGAAGGGAACGTTGCGCACCGCCCCGAGCATCAGCGCGGCGGCCTGCACCGCCACTTCCTCCATGGCGTAGTCAGGGACCCGGGCCACCCAGATGCCTTTTCCGGTCGCCGCGGCGACGTCCACATTGTCGTAGCCGACCCCGTAGCGGGAGAGAACCCTGCATTTCTCCAGCCCGGATATGATCTTCTCCGTAATCGGAAAGAGGTTCACCAGAAGACCGTCGGCGTCACGGAACATGTCCATCGCCTCCTTCGATCCCTCCGGAAATCTGCAGATTTCCACCTTCGCGCCGATCGCGGAAAGGACGGCCTCCTCTTCCGTGACCCGGCCGTGCCTGTCGTCCGTCAAAACAACCTTGAACATTGTCCGCTCCTTGTGCTGCGTATAAGGGTATCATAATCGGTAGTGTGGAAACAATCAAACGTATTTGCTATAATCCCCCATCATGGCTGAAAACACCTCCCAGAGCACCGATTTCATTCGGGACATCATCGACGCCGACAGGGCCGCGGGCCGTGTCGGGAAAACCGTGGCCACCCGCTTTCCCCCGGAGCCGAACGGCTACCTCCACATCGGCCACGCCAAATCAATCTGCCTCAACTTCGGCATAGCCCGCGACTACGGCGGCACCTGCAACCTCCGGTTCGACGACACGAACCCGACGAAGGAGGAGCAGGAGTACGTGGAATCCATCATGGAGGACGTGCGCTGGCTCGGGTTCAGATGGGACGGCCTCTTTTACGCCTCCGATTATTTTGAACAGCTCTACATCTGGGCGGAATTTCTGATCCACAAGGGCCTGGCGTACGTGGACGACTCGTCGGCGGACGAAATCAGCCGCATGCGGGGCGCCCCGTCGGAACCGGGGAAAACGAGTCCCTATCGCAGCCGGCCTCCCCAGGAAAGCCTGGACCTGTTCCGCCGCATGCGGGACGGCGAGTTCCCCGACGGCAGCCGGGTCCTCCGGGCCAGGATCGACATGAACTCCCCCAACCTGAACATGCGGGACCCCGTCCTGTACCGGATCCGCCGGGCCACCCATCACCGCACCGGCGACGACTGGTGCATCTACCCGATGTACGACTACGCCCACGGCCAGAGCGACGCCATCGAGGGCATCACCCATTCCATCTGCACCCTGGAGTTCGAAAACCACCGGCCCCTGTACGACTGGTTCCTGGAAGCCCTGGAACTGCCGCACAAACCGCGCCAGATCGAGTTCGCACGGCTCAACCTGACCTACACGATGATGTCCAAGCGCAAGCTGCTGGAGCTGGTGCAGGAGAAAATCGTCTCCGGCTGGGACGATCCGAGGATGCCGACGATCTCCGGTCTCCGCCGCCGGGGCTACACCCCCGGGGCAATCCGGACCTTCGCGGAACGCATCGGCGTCGCGAAGGTCAACAGCACGGTGGACATCGCGTTTCTCGAATTCTGCCTCCGGGAAGACCTGAACAGGAGGGCCCGCCGGGTCATGGCGGTGCTCGACCCGCTTAAAGTCACCATCACGAACTACCCGGAGGGAAAAACCGAAACCTTCGATGCGGACAACAACCCGGAGGACCCGGCGGCGGGAACACGCCCCGTCCCCTTCGGCCGGACCCTGTACATCGAACGGGAGGACTTCCAGGAAAACCCGCCGAAGGGCTTTTTCCGTCTCTCCCCGGGAGGGGAAATCCGCCTGAAACACGCCTATTACATCACCTGCACCGGCGTCGTGAAGGATCCCGCCACCGGCGAAATAACCGAACTTCTGTGCACCTACGATCCGGAGTCCCGGGGAGGCGGCACCCCCGACGGCCGCAGGGTGAAGGGGACATCCCACTGGGTGTCCGCGGAAGGCGCAGCCGACGCGGAAGTCAGGCTCTACGATCACCTGTTCACGCTGGCGGACCCGTCGGACGTCCCGGAAGGCCGGGACTGGCGGGAATTCGTCAATCCCGCCTCCCTGACGGTGCTGAAAAACTGCAAGGTCGAGCAGGGCCTCCGGGAGGCCGCTCCGGGAGACACCTTCCAGTTCCTGCGGCAGGGTTACTTCTGCGCGGACCTGAAGGACCACCGGGACGGCAGGCTCGTCTTCAACAGAACGGTCACCCTGAGGGACACTTGGGCGAAAATTCAGAATAAAACGCGGAGTGAATGACGAAACGCAAGAAATTTCACTTTGTTACCGATATATTATATAGTACTTGCACAGCGGTAAAGGGTGAAAAATGAGGAAAATGCCCGTCATCAGCACCGATCTCGAACTGAACGGTGTCATCAAACGGATAACCGATAAATTCCCGGAACAGTTCGAACCCGTTTTCATCGACAGCGAAAACGAGGCGCTGGAATACCTGAAATACGAGCTCCCCGAGATGACCCTCATCAATCTCTCGGATTTTTCGATCGACTCGGCGAAGATCGTCGAGTCCATCAAGGCCGATCCATGGCTCCATTACGGCGGAATCATCGGCGTCCATCTCCGGAAGGACGCGCAAAAGGCCGAAGAGCTGATGAAGAACTCGAACATCATCAGCCTGATTCCCCGGGCCGAAATGATCTGGGGCTTTTTCCGGGTCCTGAAAATCGTTTTCCAGAACCGGCACTTCCTCTTTCACCGGGACCTGCAGAAGGACCTGCTGCGGACCATTTCCGGCAATTTCGTCATGGAAAACGATCCCTTCGTCATCAGGACCTACATCAACCTGGTCACGAATTACCTCTTCAACTCCGGCTACCTGAACCACGAAAACAGGGACCGCCTGCACGTGGCTCTCTTCGAGATGCTGATGAACGCCGTCGAGCACGGCAACTGCAACATCAGCTACGACGAAAAGACCCGGTGGCTCAACTCCGGGAACGACGCGCTGGACCTTATCCGGGAAAAGTTAAAAGATCCCGTCATATCCCGCCGGAAGGTGTATTTTTCCTACCGCATCGGGACCGACATGAGTTCCTTCTCGATCAGGGACGACGGCCCCGGCTTCGACTGGCGGAGCACCTTCGCGGATGCGGAGGGCGTCAACCTGGAGATGCACGGACACGGCATAAAAATGACGCGCTATTACGTCCGGAACCTGCGCTACAACGACTGCGGCAACGAGGTTTCCTTCGACATGCCCCACCAGGAGGGCGGCACCGACGTGGTGCCCGGCCTTTTCGCCAACCGGGACGAAATAGTCTTCGAGAACGGGGACGTCGTCGTTTCCGAGGGTGAGGAATCGAACTACCTGTACTACATCGCCTCCGGGACCCTGAACATCCTGTCCGGGGGCAGGCAGATATCCACCCTTTCCCCGGAAGACATTTTCCTGGGCGAAATGGCCTTCCTGCTGAACAACAAAAGGTCCGCCACCGTCGTTTCCCGGGGAAGGTCCGTGCTTCTGCGGATTTCGAAAATCGAATTCATGAACGTGGTGAAGGAAAAGCCGCATTACGGCATCCTTCTGGCCCGGCTCATCGCGCAAAGACTCGCGAAGCTCAACGCCCACGTCGCTGCCATTGAAGGCAAGTCCATGTAGCCGGAGGGGAGCGCACATGAGGTACCTGCATTATCAGGTGAAAGCGGGGCCGGAAGATCTCATCACCGTCAACATGAACGAGAAAACGGACCTCAAATTTTCCAAGATACGCCTCCTGGACACCGGAAATTACTTCAAATACCGCCTGGGAAAGGCCTGCGAATCGAAACAGGCCCTGGACGGGGCACCCGTCGTCGTACTTGAGCCCCCCTACAAGGGAGACTGGCACGTGGTCATCGAAATGGCCGTCCCCGGCGAAATCCGCGCTTTCATCGAAGTGCAGCGCAAGGGAAGGTAGCGTGGACGCTCCGCATCCGAAAATACTCATCATCGACGACGACGAGCTTCTGGCGGAATACTGGAAATCGGTGCTCGAAGGATACGGCTACGGCGGGGTCACCGTGTGCTCCGACGAGAGGAACACATCGGCCCTTTTCGCGGAAACCGAATTCGACATGGTCCTTCTCGACCTCCACCTGCCCCACATCTCCGGCCGGGAACTTCTCGCCCGCATCCGCGAGGAACACCCGGAGGTCCCCGTCGTCATCATCACCGTGGAGGACCGGGTGGACACCGCCGTCGCCTGCATGAAGGCCGGCGCCTTCGACTTTCTGACGAAACCCGTCATGGAAAGCCGGCTGATCTCGATCATCCGGCATGCCGTTCAGATCCGGGAACTCCAGCTCCGGGTATCCCTGCTGGAAAGCCAGACCCGCATCTGGGACCTGAAGCACCCCGAAGCTTTCCGGGAGATCATCACGAAAAGCGACATCATGTACGGGATATTCGCGTACATCGAGGCGATTTCCCCGGGACCCAAGGCCGTCCTGGTGACCGGAGAAAGCGGCACCGGCAAGGAACTCGTGGCGCGGGTCATTCACCGGCTGAGCGGCCGGCACGGCCGTTTCGTGCCGGTCAACGTGGGGGGCCTGGACGATGCGCTTTTTTCGGACACCCTTTTCGGCCACCGGAAAGGGGCCTTTTCCGGCGCGGACACCGCCCGGAAAGGCCTCGTGGAAAGCGCCGCCGAGGGGACCCTTTTTCTGGACGAAATCGGCGATCTGGAAACGGGTTCCCAGGTCAAACTGCTGCGGCTGCTCCAGGAGGAGGAATATTATCCCCTCGGCGCCGACAGACCGGAAACCAGCCGGGTCCGCATCGTGGCGGCCACCAACTCCGATTTGAAGGCGAAACTGCGCGACGGGACGTTCCGCAAGGACCTGTACTACCGGTTGATGACCCACCACATCGAGATACCCCCCCTCCGGGACAGGACCGGGGACCTTCCGCTCCTGGTTTCCCATTTCGTCCGGGAAGCCTCCGAACAGCTCGGCAAGGAGCCTCCGTCCCTGCCGAAGAAGCTCCTGCCCCTCCTGGCCGGCTGCCCGTTCCCCGGCAACATCCGGGAACTCCAGGCCCTCGTCTACGACGCGGTCAGCCGCTGCGGCGGCGGTTCCCTGGAGATGAAAATCTTCACCGACTACCGTGACAGGCAGGAAAAAGCGCCGAAGGCCGCCCTTCCCCCCGCCGCGGAGGAACTGTCGATCGACTGCTTTCCCACCCTCCGGGAAACCGAGGACCGGCTCATCGAGCAGGCCCTGAATCTTTGCGGCGGAAACCAGAGTTCCGCGGCCCGGCTTCTCGGAGTGTCCCAGTCAACCCTGAGCCGCCGGCTCGCCTCTCTGAAAAATTCCATGCAAAACGCATAGCGTTGCATTTTGCATATCCGCTTAATTAATTCCCAGTAATAGACTTGCATAATCCGGTACGGAAAAATCCGATTCAAAATGCATATCCGCCCGAAGCGAAGCCGGAGCCCTTCGCAGGAGCGGATCGGGCCGCGCGGATACCGGCCAGCTATTCTCTTTCCAGGAAATGAAATAACTCAAAGCGAAAACGGGGGGCCGGAATTGCCGGGGCCGAAAAACAGGACTTCTTGGCACGTATATTGCTTTATATACAGTGTCAAAAAAGTGACGTAAAAAAGTCGCCCATTTCAAAAAAGATAAGTAAAAAAGTTGATCAGGAAAACCGCCTTTCACATGGCGGTTTTTTTATTTTCCTCCCCGGACGGGTCTATTGTCAGTTTTGTACTTTTTGTATATAGTATTAAATCATCAGAGCGAGAGGAGACCGCATTCTCATGAAAGCCAAAACCGACTTTCCGTCGATAAACGAAAATCCTCCGGAGGGGATCAAACCCGACGGAGGCCATTACCGGGTGCTCATCGTCGACGATTCCATGTTCGTCGCGAAACAGCTCAGCCAGATCCTGACGTCGGCGGGCTTTGAAGTCGCCGACACCGCCGCGAACGGAGAAGAGGGATTGGAAAAATACAAGGAGCTCTCCCCGAATATCGACCTGGTGACGATGGACATAA
>CAZGUL010000129.1:0-7668 GCA_964529055.1 uncultured Spirochaetaceae bacterium | reverse complement strand
AGAAGGGATTCGATGATTTCCTGTTTGTTTGTTCCCCGTAGGTCGGCCGTGACCGTGTCGAGGGTAAGGTATTTAAGCAAAGACATGTCCATAGATTAAAAGTCCTCAATGATAATGTCAAGCAATCGGGCTTCTTTCAATTTTCCCTCCGTTTCCCGATTTGCGCAAGGAGAAATATTCTGATATGCTCGTTTCTGTCATGAATATGTCGGAAAGATTCTACCGGAGCCTGGACAAAATCGAAAATCGATACCGGAACGAAGGCCTGTCGGCGACGGTCGAGGCCGTCAGGGAAGCTTTCGAGGACGGCATGGGGAAAGTTCCGGAAGACCTCGTCCGGGCGGTCTACCTGAGATTTCTCGACGGGTTCAACAGGAGCGGAAAGCCCGAGACGGAATTCGTCCGGTCCGCGTACGACCTGGGCGCGTTCATAGACCTTTTCTGGATGGAGTACGACGAGAATTACCGGAAACTTTCCGAAGACGACTGGGTGTTCCTCCGGGACGAACTTTCCGCCTGCGCCGGCGAGATGGACATGGACATCCTCACCTACGTGATGAGCCAGATCGTGGGCCGGGGAAAGATGTAGGCCCCCATGTCCGGCGGCTTGACGATACACCGCGTCGACGGGGCCTCCGACCGGCGAAGCGGAGGGTTCATAGCTTACCCCCTCGATTTGTACGGACCCCGAAGTCTCCATGTCCCCTGGTTCAATTCCGACATGCGGGAAATCCTGGACCGGCGGCACCCCTTCTTCGAGCATTCCGACGGAGCGTTTTTCCTGGCCGAGATGGACGGCCGCGCCGCGGGTCGGATCGCGGTGCTGGAACCCCGGCGTTTCAACGAGTACCGGAAACGCCGTGACGCGCGGTTTTATTTTTTCGACTGCCGGGACGACGCCGCCGTCGCCGGGGCCCTTTTCGCGGCGGCCGCGGAGTGGGCCCGGAGCCGCGGACTTTCCCGGCTGATCGGGCCGCAGGGCTTTTCCGGCATGAGCGGCGGCGGCATTCTCGTGGAAGGATTCCAGCACCCGCCGGCGATGACGATGATGGGCTACAATCATCCGTATTACGGGAAGCTTGCCGAAAATTCCGGCTTCCGGAAGTACAAGGATTTTTTCTCCGCCTGGCTCGACGGCGCGGCGTACACGACCCCGGAAAAAATCGCCCGGGTTGCGGACATCACCCTGAAGCGGGGCGGGTTCCGGGTCGCCGCGATGCGGACGAAGAAGGACCTTGCCGCGATGGCCGCCGAAATCGGCCGCATCTACAACGAATCCTGGGAGGACCACGACGAGTATTGCCCCCTCACCGAAAAGGAACTCTCACGGCTCGCGTCGGGCCTGCTTCTCGTATCGGACCCGTCCCTGATAAAGGTCATCCTGAAGGGGGACGATGTGGCGGGATTCTGTCTGGCCTTTCCCGATCTTTCGGACGCCCTCCGGGCCGCCCGGGGCAGGCTGACGCCGTTTTCGATGCTGAGACTCCTGGCGGAGAAGAAACGGACCCGGAGGTACATCATCAACGGCATCGGCATTCTTCCGAGGTACCGCAATACAGGCGGGACGGCGGTCATCTACCGGGAACTGGAACGCACACTGAAAAGCCGGAACGTTCTCGGGGCCGACCTCACGCAGATCGCCGAGACGACGGTTCTGATGCTGAAGGACATGGAAACGCTGGGGGGGCGGGTCTACAAGACCCACCGGGTCTTTCAGATGGACCTGTGATCCGGGCCGGAACTCTCTTCTAACCGAACAGCCGGAGAGCGTGGGCCAGGGTGATTCCCAGGTAATTGCCCGCCGCGTACCCGATCAGTCCCGCCGTTATCCCGGGGACGATGACGGCCCGGTTGCCGATGGCCACCGCGACCATCCCGACGAAGGGGGGGGAGAAGACGGCGGCCGTCGAGGTTATCATCATCGTGTCCGCGTCGATCGAGAAAATCCTGCACAATACGATGTGCAGAAGGATGGACGTCAGCAGGGAAAAGGTCAGGTACAGCATGATCTGCGGGACCGCGGAGAATACCCGGGTCAGGTCCGCCATCGATCCGGCGGCGGCGCAGAAAACCAGAACGACGTATTCCCCTATGTGGAAGCTCTGGGTCCATTTCCTCGTGCGCTTCAGGAACGACACGGCGATGCTGAGGGACGAAATGGCGAGTATCGCCGCAAGGGTCGCGGAGTTTTTTCCCGCCGGCAGCGACAGGGCGAACCCCGCCGCGGTGACCAGAACGCCGGCGACAACCGTTTCGAGGACGGTCCCGCGCTTTTCCGGGCGGGTCATATCCTTCAGGGCCCGTAGCGAGAGGCCGGAAATCTTTTCCTCCTCCGCGTTCCCGCTGCGGTAGGCAGGGAGTATTTTCCTGATGATCGACTTGCCCGCGGAGATGAGGAAAAGCAGGTAGAATCCGGACATCACGACGTCCGAGGTGTGGACGGCCAGATAGGAGTTCATCTCGAGGCGCAGGGCGGACTGGATGGCCGCCAGGTTCGGGGTGCCTCCGGTGTAGACGCCGACGACGAGGCCGGCGATCTTCCATGCTTCGGGAACACGGGAGGCGAAAAGAAAAAACCCCGCCGCCGCGCAGATCGTGACGGAGACGAACGCGAAAAGCATGGAAAGGACCGCCGACCGCGGAAGTGCGCGCACCCTGCGGGGATTGAGGGGAAAGAGCATGAACGGCATGGCCAGGGCGGCGGCCGCCGACGCGATGGCGTCCAGGACGGCCGGCCCCGTTTCCGGCAGGATGCCGGCATTTCCGATGACGATGCCGATGATGTAGCAGGAAATAAGGGGGCCGATTTTGGCGACGACCCCCGAGAATTCCGTGGCGGCGACGATGCCCAGAGGAAGAACGAGATAAAAAGCCGGCATCGCGCAGGCGATTATCGTCTCCATCGTTGGGATTCAGTTTACCACGTTTATCGGCTTGCCGGCGAGAAATGTCCGCAAATTTTCCGCCGCCGTTCCCATGAGCCTCTTCCGCGCTTCCAGGGCGGCCCAGGCTATGTGGGGCGTCACGATGCAGTTTTTCGCGGAAAGAAGGGGGTTGTCCTTCGCCGGGGGTTCGGAAAAGCCCACTACGTCGAGGCCCGCGCCGGCGATGACGCCCGTGTTCAGGGCTTCCGCGAGATCGGCGTCGACGACCAGGCCGCCGCGGGACGCGTTTATCAGGAATGCGGACTTTTTCATCATTCCCAGGGTCTTCCTGTTGATAATGCCGGTGTTTTCCGGGAAGAGCGGACAGTTCAGACTGACCACGTCGGAGCGTTTCAGAAGGTCCTCGATTCCGACCCATTCGAACGGAAAGGCCGGGGGGGTGCCCTGAAAGGTGTCGTGGGCGATGATTTTCATGCCCAGGGCGGCGCCGATTTCTCCCACCCGGCGGCCGATCCGTCCGAAGCCGGCTATCCCCAGGGTGAGGCCGTATAGTTCGATCAGCGGATAATCCCAGAAGCAGAAGTCGGTCTGCCCGGACCAGCGGCCCGCCCGGACGGCTTCGCTGTGATGGCCCGCCCGGTGGCAGAGCTCAAGAAGCAGCGCGAAAACGAACTGGGCCACCGAGTTGGTGCCGTATTCCGGAATGTTCGTGACCGGGATACCCTTGCTCCGGGCGTGCTTGTAATCCACCACGTTGTATCCCGTCGCGAGAACGCCGATGAACTTCAGCTTGGGAAGGGCGTCCAGGGTTTCCTTCGTCAGGGGGGTCTTGTTGGTGAATATGATTTCCGCGTCCCGGGAGCGGGGAACGATGTCCCGGGGGTCGATGGTCCGGTCATACACGGTGACGGTCCCCATGCTCTCGAGCCCGGTCCAGGGATTGTCTCCCGGATTGAGCGTATATCCGTCCAATACCACAATGGCGGGTTTTTTCGTGTCCATGCTGCCTCCTCGGTGAATGTTTGTTTTTCGTTTGTGTGAATGTCCGCCGCGCGGCTTGTTCGCGGCGTGCCGGTTCCGCCCCCAACTATAGGGGAAACGATTCCGTTTGTCGATAGCCGCCGTCCCGTGATATAGTATCCGCATGAACACGTTGATCGTTTTCGACTCGAAACACGGAGCCGTCGAGGAGTGCGTCAGACTCATGGAGTCGAAGCTGTCCGGCCCGGTTACGACCCATAAATTCGGCAGCCCCGAGCCCGTTCCCGACCTGGACGCCTACGATTCCGTCGTGATGGGAGGCTCCATCCACGCAGGCAGCCTGCAGAAGTCGGTCAGGGAATTCTGCGAAAAGGAGCTTCCCCGTCTTCGGGAAAAGCGGCTGGGTCTGTTCATCTGCTCCATGACGCCCCCCGAAAAGGCATTCGGATATTTTTCCCAGTTTCCCGGCGGTCTCGCGGAGTCCGCGGCGGTGAAGGAATGCTTCGGCGGTGCGGTGCGGTTCGAGACGATGAATTTTTTCGAGGCATTCCTGATGAAGCGCATCATGAAGAGCAAGGAAAACGTCGAAGCCATCGACAGGGCGCGGATCGATTCCTTCGTGACGGCCTTTCAGAAAGGCTGAGGCGGCGCGGCCGTCCGCCCGGAACGGCGAAATCAAGCCGGCGCTTTTTTCCGGATAATAACCCGCCTCTTCCAGCGCCCGGAGCGGTAATACAGGTAGGCGGCGCCGAAGCCGGCCGCCCATCCCGCAGGCATGGACCACCAGATGCCGTCGGTGCCGAAATGCCGTGAAAGCAGGGTCGCCGCGGGCACCCGGACCAGCCACAGGGCCAGAATGGTGTTGAGCATCGAGTAGGTCGTGTCCCCCGCGCCGCGGATTACCCCGTTGGTGGTGAACATGCTCGAGAAAAGCACGTAGAAAAGCCCGACGATGGCCAGGTAGGACGCACCGATGCGGACGACTTCGGGATCGGAATTGAAAACCGCGATAAGCGACTTTCCGAAGACGACCGAGATCAGCGTGATGCACAGGGATATGGCGGACGCGATGGCCAGGGCCGCGTGGTAGCCCCGCACGACCCGCTCGGGTTTTCCGGCCCCCATGTTCTGGCCGGTGAAATTCGCCAGTGCCAGGCTGAGGTTCATCGCCGGCATCCCGGCGAAGGTGTCGATTCTTCCCGCGGCGGCGAAGGCGGCGACCGCAGGTGTGCCGAAGGAGTTGACGATCCGGGAAAGGGCCATCATTCCCGCGGCGACGAGCATCTGCTGGATTCCCGACGGAATCCCGATCCGGAGGCTGAGGAAGAGGACTTTGCGGTCGAATTCCACCCTCCGGAGGTTCAGCCTCAGAAGCGGGTGGGTGCGGTTGAGGTAGAGGATTCCCGAAACGAAGCTGAAGCCCTGGGCTATCACGGTGGCCCATGCCGCTCCGGCGATGCCCCAGCCGAAAACGAGAATGAACACCAGGTCCAGCACGATGTTGAGGACGGTGGCGAGAACCAGGAAGCCGAGAGGGGTCTTTGAATCGCCGATGCCCCGGAGGATGGCGCTGGTGGCGTTGAACCCCACCATGGTGGAAATCCCCGCGAAGGTTATCCGGAGGTACGTCGAGGCCTGGGGAAGGATGTCCTCCGGGGTGTTCAGGAACCGCAGGATCCGGGGCGACGCGATGACCCCGACGACGGCGAGGACCAGCGAGGCGGCGAAAAGGAAAACATAGGCCGTGTCCATCGCGCGTTTTATCTTTTCGTGGTCCCGGGCCCCGAAATACTGGCTGATGATGATGGACGTCCCGAGGGTCACGCCCATGAAAAGGGAAACGAGAAAGAAAATGATGTGGAAACTCGCGCCCACAGCTCCGAGCGCTTCCTTTCCCAGCGCGTTTCCGACGATGATGCTGTCCACGGTGCTGTACAGCTGCTGAAAAACGTTTCCCATCAGCATGGGCAGGGAGAAATGTAAAATATGTCTCGCTTCGCTTCCTTCGGTAAAGTCACGCATGGCCGGCCCGGCAACTATAGACCGGATTCCGGTGGGGCGGCAATACGAAGGAATTCGAAAAACGTCCCGAATCCGTATTGATTCATGAAAAGGAAAGGAGTAAGCTGAAACCGATCCTGGAAGGAGATCCTTTATGATTTCTATCTGGCGGCAGGAAGAAAGATCCCTCGTACGGATCGAAACCCCGGAACCGAACTGCTGGATCAACGTAACCCTTCCGAACAATTACGAAATAAGCTACCTGATCAACGAGTTCGGCATCGAAGCCGACCTCTTGAACGACATCCTGGACATCGACGAGCAGTCCCGCGCGGAAAAGGACGACGACAGGCTCATTTTCATCACCCGTATCCCCGTCTATCACGAGGAGCGGGAGATACCGTATTACACGGTCCCCATGGGTCTGCTTTTCATCAAGGACATGATCATAACGATCTGCCTGCAGGAGAACGAGGTCCTCCGGGACCTGGTGGAGAACAGGATCAAGACCTTGTCGCTGGTAAACCGCAAGACTTTTCTGCTTTCCGTGCTTTTCCGTGCTTCGTTTTACTTTCTCCGGTACCTGAAGGACATAAACAGGCGGACGTCCCAGGTCGAAAAGGAGCTCCAGAGGGCAGTCAGGAACAACGAACTCATCCAGCTTCTCACGATGGAGAAATCCCTGACGTTTTTCACCACTTCCCTCAAATCCAACGAATTTCTTCTGGAAAAAATCAGGAAATCCAACCTCCTGAAACTCACCGAGGAGGACGTGGAGCTTATCGACGACGTCGTCACCGAAAACAGGCAGGCCATCGAGATGGCGAACATCTACAGCAACATCCTCAGCGGCATGATGGACGCCTTCGCTTCGGTCATTTCGAACAACCTCAATGTGGTGATGAAACAGCTCACCTCCATATCCCTGATCCTGATGATCCCGACCCTGATCGCCAGCGTGTACGGCATGAACATCGAACTCCCGTATCAGCACAATCCGTGGGCTTTCGCCGGCATTCTGATCGGGAGCGGCGTCATCGCCCTGGTCAGCATCGTCATTTTCCGCCGAAAACAGTTCTTCTAGGGCGGAGGCTCCATGAAGCGGTACTCTTTCCGGCTCGACGATCCCCTGGACGAGGCGGTGCGGAACATTCTGCTGAACGAACTTGTCCGGATGGAAAGGCTCGAGAAGAAGGTGGTCGACCGGGACGACGCGGAAGCCCTGCACCGCATGCGGGTTTCCTGCCGGCGGATGCGGACGGCCGGCGATGTTTTCCGGCCCTGTCTGGGAAAACCGGCGGGGGCATTCCGGCAGTTTCTCCGTGGTACGGGTCGCGCCCTCGGGGAAATGCGTGACCTGCAGGTCCTCGCCGGGGACATGCGGGCCTTCGCGGAACGTTCCGCGGACCGGGGGGAAACCCCCGGCACCGACGCTGAATTCGGGGCGCTGGACACCGCTCTTCGCAGAAAGCGGGAACAGCTCGTCTCGTATCTGGAACGTCCCGCCCGCAGGGAAGCCGAGACCGCGTTCCGCGAAAGCCTCGCGGCGGGTGTCCCGGCCTGGTTCCGCGGCCGTCGGACGGATCCCTGCGCCCGGTACGCTCTCCCCGCCTTCGTGCTGCTCGGTTACGGAAGGGTCCTTTCCTTTCGCGGCCTGTTCGACGCGGCGCAGGTGTCGCCGGAAAAGTTCCATCCCCTCCGGATCGCGACGAAGGTTTTCCGGTATACGATGGAATTCGCCGACCCCGCCGGGGGAGGGGCCTTCAGGGCCCTCGTCCGCACCGCCGTCCTCCTGCAGGAC
>CAZGUL010000128.1:6507-7676 GCA_964529055.1 uncultured Spirochaetaceae bacterium | reverse complement strand
GGTGCAGAAGCTTTTCGACTTTCCGCAGGACCTCGCGTACCTGATGGGCGGTACGTCGCTTCTGATCATGGTGGGCGTCGACCTGGATACGATGGCTCAGATCGAAGGGCATCTGAAAATGCATCATCATGAAGGGCTCGTGAAACGGGGAAAGATACGATCCCGAAATCTGTAAACGAGGAAAGAAATGAAAGTAAGGGTAAGTGTTCGGCCGATTTGCGATAAATGCAAGATCATCAAGCGGCAGGGTGTGTTGCGAATAATTTGCACCAACCCCAAGCATAAGCAGAGACAGAGGTAGGAGGATCTCATGGCTCGTATAGCAGGCGTCGACCTTCCGAACAAGCATCTGGATGTCGCGCTGACGTATATTTTTGGAATCGGCCGCACCACGGCGCGGAAGATCTGCGAAAAGACGAAACTCGATCCGTTCAAGAAGGCGAACGACCTCACCAGTGAGGAAATCAACGACCTGCGGAACGTCATCGAAAACGAATATAAGGTCGAGGGGCGCCTCAGGACGGAAGTGTCCCTCAATATAAAACGCCTGATGGATATCGGCTGTTACCGGGGCCTTCGTCACAGAAAGGGTCTGCCGGTTCGCGGTCAGCGCACGCGGACGAACGCGCGCACCCGGAAGGGCAAGAAGAAGACCGTGGCCGGAAAGAAAAAGGCTGTTTAAGGAATAACGGAGGGCTATCCAATTGGCTAAGGCTAAGAAGAAGAAAGAAAAAAAGACGGTCTACGAAGGCAAGGTTTTCATTCAGGCCACCTTCAACAACACCATCGTGACCATCACCGATATCAACGGCAACGCGCTTTCCTGGGCCAGCGCGGGGGGACTCAACTTCCGCGGGGCGAAGAAATCGACTCCTTTCGCCGCCCAGACGACGGCGGAAACCGCCGCGCAGAAAGCTATGGATTTCGGTCTGCGGGAAGTGCACGTTTTCGTGAAGGGGCCGGGAGTCGGACGCGAATCCGCCGTCAGGTCTCTCGGTGCGCTGGGATTGAAGGTCAAGTCGATCCGCGACCTGACTCCGATTCCGCATAACGGCTGCAGGCCGAGAAAGACAAGAAGAGTTTAAGGGAGAAAGTGAAGAATGGCTAGATATACGGGTCCCCAGTGCCGTCTGTGCAGGGCCGAAGGCGCAAAACTTTTCCTGAAAGGC
>CAZGUL010000128.1:1018-6497 GCA_964529055.1 uncultured Spirochaetaceae bacterium | reverse complement strand
CGACCGCTGCCCCTTTGCGAAAAAACGCCCGGCACCCGGAAAGGGTCCGCGCAGCCGCCAGGGCAAAAGGTCCGACTATGCGCTGATGCTTCGGGAAAAGCAGAAAATGAAGAGAATCTACTGCATGCTCGAGAATCAGTTCAAGATAACTTTTCAGCGGGCCGCGAGGATGCCCGGAAAAACCGGCGACTCCCTGATTACCCTGCTCGAAAAGCGGCTCGACAACGTCGTCTATCGCATGAGATTCGCCTGTTCGCGGAATCAGGCCCGGCAGCTCGTTTCCCACGGTCATGTGCTCGTCAACGGCAAGCGCGTCACGATTCCGTCGTTCCAGGTAAAGGTAAACGACAAGGTGGAGCTCGGCGAAAAAGGCAAAAAGCTGCTTTCCGTCAAGGAAAGCCTGAAGGAATTCACCCGTTCCGGTGTCGCTCCGTGGCTTGAGGTAAACCCCGATACGATGGTCGGTTATCTTCGGGCCCTCCCGAGGCGGGCCGACGTCACCGATCTGGCGGACATCAAAGAGCAGCTTGTCGTCGAGCTTTATTCGAAGTAAGGAGCGTAAATGGCGCGCAAGAACCTTCTCAAGGGATTCAAGAGACCCAAAGGCATCACCTTTGAGCACAGTGAAGTCACTCCGAACTACGGAAAATTCGTCGCCTATCCCTTCGAGCGCGGCTTCGGAACGACAATCGGGAACACGCTCCGCAGGGTTCTGCTTTCGTCCATCCAGGGATATGCGGTCACGGCGGTGCGGATAACCTCGTACGACAAGGACGGCACTCCCCACGTTCTGTCCAGCGAATACGAGTCCATTCCCGGCGTCGTCGAAGACACCCCGGACGTCATCAACAATCTTAAGCTCCTGCAGCTCCGGCTGGACGACGACCTGGAACAGAAGACCGTCATCATCGAGGCAAAGGGCCGCAGGGAAATCAAGGGTTCCGATATCGCCGTCGATGACGGGATAAAGGTCATCAACGGTGACATTCACATCGCGACCACCATGGATGACGCCAATTTCGAAATGGAAATCCAGATCGATCTTGGACGGGGGTACGTTCCCGCGGAACTCAACGAGAAGTATATCGAAATCATCGGGACGATCCCGCTGGACGCTTTTTTTTCGCCCATCAAGAGGGTAAAGCATTCCATCGAGGACACGCGGGTCGGGCAGAGGTCGGATTACGACAAGCTCACCCTGGAAGTCTGGACCGACGGTTCGATTACTCCGGAGAACGCCGTGGCGGAAGCCGCGAAAATTACGAAGGACCATTTTTCGATTTTCATCAATTTCGATGAGGACGAACTGGAAAACGACGGAGACGTCGACGAGGAAGAGGAAAGCGTGCGGAAGCTGCTCGAGACTCCCGTCGAGGAGCTGGAATTGTCGGTCCGGTCCAGCAACTGTCTGAAGAACGCCAACATCAGGACCATCGGGGACCTGACGATGAGGACCGAGGACGACATCGCGAAGACGCGGAATTTCGGGAAAAAGTCCCTGCTGGAAATCAAGGACAAACTGAAAGAGTGGAACCTGGGTCTTGGGATGACCGATTACGGCGCGCTGAAAAAGGCGCTCAAGACCGTGAAAAAGAAAAAGGAAGAAAGCAATGAAGCATAGAATCGGTTTCAATGCCCTGGGAAGAAGATCCGGGCATCGTAAAGCGCTGCACCGCAATATGGTCATATCTCTTTTCCGTCACGAGCGGATAACCACGACGAAGGCGAAGGCACTGGCGATCCGCAGGACGGCCGAAAAGCTCGTGACCCGCGCCAAGGTGGACTCCGTACACAACAGGCGCATCGCCGCCAAGAAGATCCACGACGATCAGATTCTGGCGAAGCTTTTCACCGAAATCGGACCCCGGTTCGCCAACCGCCCGGGCGGTTACACCAGGATGCTCAAACTCGGCTTCAGGGAGGGTGACGGCGGCGAAGTGGTCATTCTCGAACTTCTGGACCGGAAGGTGAAGGAAAAGAAGGCCAAGAAGGAAAAAGCCGAAAAGACCGAAAAGGTCGAGAAAACTGAAAAAGCCGAGAAAACCGAAAAAGCTGAAAAGGTCGAGAAGGCCGAGAAAAGCAAAGAAAAAAAGGCGGAGGCCAAGGCCGCCGCCCCGGAAAAAAGCGAATCGAATCGCGCTTGAAGCGACAGGGTATCTCCGAAAGAGATACCCTTTTTTTATGTGTGATGATATACTGAATCAGGCGGCTGTCCCGCTTTATGGGGGCGAAAAAACAGCCGATACTGATAGAGCAATGCAAAAAGTCCCGGGAGCTCGATTGAAGGCATGAACACCGTTCAGAAATTGTCCTTGAGTCTTTTAATAGCTGTCATTCTGTTCAGCGCTTTCGCGCTTTTCGCCTTCTCCGGCCTTTTTTCCTATGTTGAAAGCTCCTTCTACGACCAGAAATTACGGAAAGATATCGACGCCTCGCTCACCGGCACGGCCGGGTTTATCCAGCGTTTTCATGAAATCAACCTTTTGAAATACGAGGCCGTTCTCAAGGATGATTCGGTGCGCACCGCGTTTCTCCTCAACCAGAGCCAGGAGGACATCTTCCGGAGGGTGAACGCCTTCGGAAAACTGCTGGAGGAAACGCCGCAGCTCAGTCTGGTAAGGTTTATCGATCTGGAGCGCAAGAAAATCCATTTCAGCACCCTCGACACGGACATCAAGAGCAGGACGCGGGAATCCATCGAGTACAAGCAGTTCCCCGACGTGGAGGACAAGGTTTTCATCGACGAGCTCCGCGGAGCGGAACCCGAAAAAAACCTCTTTGTAAACGTCACGGCGGATGTTTTCGTCTATGTATTCAGGATTTTCGACCTCTACAACGCACATGCGGGATACGGCCTGTTTTACGTCACGAAGAAGGGTCTGACTTCCTACCTGCTCCAGAACAAGGCGCTGGAGCTGGGGGAGGACCTGGATTTCGTCGGAAACCGGGGACTGCTCCTGAGAGCGAACCTGTCGCGCAGCGAGACGATACGCGGGGCGATCGCTTCCTACTGGGGCGGGGAATCGGGAGAACCTCCCGCGTTCCGGGACGAAAACGGCAACGAATTCGTTCTGTTCGAGAAAAGCCTGACCGACGGCGAAAGGATAGGATTGTTCGTCGCCCGGGACCGCTTCGTCATCAATCCGATCATGAAGGGAATCCTTCTGGGCTCGGTTTTTCTGTCCGCTTTTCTGCTCATTTTTCTGCTGCTCAACATCCGGCAGGACGCAAGCATCATTCTTTCCGAGAGGGTCAAAAAATTCCAGATCACCCTTCTGAAGGAGTACCTGGACAGGAAGGAAGAAATCGACTGGCAGAAGTGGCAGAACGAGCTGGAAATCCGCCGTGACGATGTCAAAAGTGAAATCAAACGCGGAATCGGCCGGGTGGGAAAGGACCAGAGGGAAAAGCTTGACCTCCTGGTCGACAAGAGCTGGGACGAAATCATCAATGTTTTGGGAAAACGCGCGGCGGAAAAGGCGCCTGCCCTGGACCTCTCGAGGATAGAAGGAATCGTCGAGAAGGTCGTCGCGAATCTGAAGATCCTGGAGACCGGGAGTTTTCAGGCGGGACCCGTAAAACCCCCGGCGGCGAGAGCGTCTGCCGCCCTCGGCCCACCGGCCGCCGCGGCCGCTGAAGATGTCGTTGAGGAGGCGGAGGCCGTCGAGGAACTCGAGGAGGCCGAAGCCGTCGAAGAGGCCGAAGCAGTCGAGGAGGCAGGGGCAGTCGAAGAATTGGAGGAAGTCGAAGAGGCAGAGGCAGTCGAAGAATTGGAGGAAGTTGAAGAGGCGGAGGAGGTTGTCCCCGTCGAAATTTCGTCTCCCGCGGCGAAAAGACCCGCGGCTCCGGCTGCGCCTGTGGTCAAAACCCCCACAGCCAAACCGGCAGCCCCGGCCGCGAAATCGCCGGCCCCCCCCGCTCCTGCTGCGATGACGGTATCGAAGCCTCCGGCCGCGCCGATCCCCGCCGTGAAACCGGCTGTCCCGGCGGCGGGGTCGGCTCCGGCTGCCCGGCCGCCTGCGGTGCCGGTCCCGGCGGCCGCTCCGCGCCCCGCGGAGAGACCCGCGGTGGAAGTTCCGCCGGCCATGCGCATCGGACCCCCGACGCCCGCAGCAAAACCCGCAGCTCCCGCGGTGAAACCGGCAGCCCCGGTCCCGGCGGCGCGTCAGCCGTCACCGGAGGGTACTGCGGCGCGTCAGCCGGCTCCGCCGCCCATGTCGGCTCCGGCGGCACAAAAGCCTGCCGCGCCGGTCCCGGCCGCCGCCCCGCGTCCCGCGGTGGAAGTGCCCCCGGCCATGAGCATCGGATCTCCTGCTGGTTCCGTCACCCTCGAACCCGGCTATGCCGCCGGCCCGCGCGTACCACCGGCAAAAACCGCCGACACGACGCCCTCCGGTCCCCTCGCTGCGGGAATGCAGGGCCTCAGGAGCGTCCTGGAATCGGGGAAATTCGTCTATCTCCCCCTTGAATCCGAAATGGCCCGAAAAAGCGAGTCCTTGATCGTGCAGCAGTCCGACGGAACTGTCCGCATCCACGATACCGCCTTCACCCGCGAAAAGGGCGCTCGGGGCGATTTTCAGAACCTGGTCAACCAGGTGACGGGGGACAAACATCCCGAGGAGAACGTCTCCCTCGGGATCGACGACCTTTTCGGCGATTTCGGCCTGGATCTCCATCAAATCCTGTCGGAGACGGAAGACAAACACCATGATTCATCACTGCCGGCTTTCGGTTCATGTCTGACGGAGGATGGTTTTTTTCAGTACGACAACTTTCTTACAACTTTCCGGAAAAACGAAACCGGCATCACCAAGTCGCTTATGTCGGTTTCGCGGATATTTTCATCCTTTTTCTGCGGAATCATGATTCCCCGCGAGGGATCTCTCCGGTTTACCAATTTCATCGGGCTCAAGGAAACGCAGGCTCGGGAATTCGCCTTCCCGCTGACGGGGAAACTCCGTGCGGCGATTGAATCCACGGGAAAAGCCGTTTTTGTCGAGTGGCCGATTCTGGAAATCAGGGAGTTCGCCGATCTCATACCGCACATCGAAATGGCGGCTTCCTTTTCTCCCCTGCTGCTGCCGTTGTACTTCCAGGGAGACAGGGGGTTTCTCGCGGTCTGCGTGAACAGGCGGCCCGCAGCGGAAGAATTGAGAACCATCCTCGCCGGCCTGGGCCGCACGAAACACTGATCCCTGGCGTTTAAACGTTTTCCAGTTCTTCCAGCTCTTCCAGCTCGGCCGGCTCGTCGCTTGTCCGGGGTGAGCCCAGGACGGTCATCGCGGCGACCGTTTCCGTGTCGACCGGCGAAGGATTCGCTTTCCGGGCGTTGGACGCCTGATGCTCTAGAATGCTCGCCTTGATGCTCTTGAAAATCAGGGGAAAGATGATGTTGAAGAAATAGGTGTTATGGATGGAATTCTTGATCGTCCTCTTGTACAGGTCGTTGATGCTCTGGAACTCCTGGTTCATGTACTGG
>CAZGUL010000128.1:0-1008 GCA_964529055.1 uncultured Spirochaetaceae bacterium | reverse complement strand
ACCTTCAGCCGGTCCTGGTAATCGCCCAAAGTCCTTAAAACATCGAAAAGACGGTATTTGCGGTCGATGTACAGCTCGACCTTGGATTTGTCGCCGTTCATGATCCTGAGGGAGCTTCTGTATTTCTCCGGGAAGAGGTAATAAACCATCTTGCCTTTCCGGAGTTTGATTTTCCTTTCGACGAAAAGGTCCTCGATGGCGCGGATCACGTGCTTGTTGCCCCGGTAGTATTTGATGAGATCGACTATCTTGTCGGCCCCGATGTCGCCTTTCTGGAGAAGGAGGGTGATCTGGTCGACGATGACTTCCGGCAGACCCGGATTGACCTGCACCGAGTAGGTTCGAAAGGTGACGTTGTGCTTGTCCTTCAGGGTGACGGAACTGAAAAAGAAAAGCTCGTCCTTCGTTATTTCCCTGAAGTAGCCGTTCAGCGCCTTCGCTTCCTGCAGAAATTCCCGGTAGTACCGGTCGGCGATTCCGTTCCGCTCCAGGGTGGAGTAAAAACTCTCGGAAATGCGCAGGCCGCCAACCGGAGCCGTCGATTCCATCCGCTTGGCGTCGATGACCGGAACGCCGATGACGTCCCAGTGCTTGCTTCCCGGAGGGCCGAAATTGCCGATGCTGACCTCCCCGATATTGGCCCCGATGCGGATGCGTATCTGGAAAAGGGCGTTGAAGGAATTGGCCATGATGGAGTCGTTTCGCATGTACCGGATGATGTCGAAAGCTGCTTCGACGGTGTGCTTTTCTTCCGGATCTTCCAGACCCTCGATGACCTTGGGACTCGCCTCGTTGAAGAAATAGCAGACCCGCTGCATTTCGACGCAGGTGTAGAACAGGGCGGTGGAAATATACACCAGACTGTCCGCAGGGGACAGGTTCTTGACCCGGGGATCGATGAGTCCGCCGAAATGGAACATCAGCGAGTCGCCCTCGGTTTTGTTGAGGTAACCACCCCGTCTTTTCAGAACGTTCCCGAAGACCGTGTACAGGCCGTTGAGGAGTATC
>CAZGUL010000127.1:0-7758 GCA_964529055.1 uncultured Spirochaetaceae bacterium | reverse complement strand
AGAGTCTGCTGCTCTACCAGCTGAGCTAACGGCCCTTCTCTCTTGTACGCCCGGCAGGATTCGAACCTGCGACCCACGGATTCGAAGTCCGGCACTCTATCCAACTGAGCTACGGGCGCAATTAACGCGCCCCGTTGCCGAAACGTCCCGCAATCGGAGCACCACCGCTTAAGGTGGTAGGGTGGATGACGGGACTTGAACCCGCAACAACCAGAATCACAATCTGGGACTCCACCATTGAGCTACATCCACCGCGTTTGTGCGAGATGTACTTTGCACCATATTCCCGTTTTTGTCAATCACTTGCGGGCTTAACGCTTTCGCCTTATTTCGCTATACTGTGAAAAATCACGTCAGGGAAGGTGGAAGAAATGGTTTTGAAGAATAAGACCGCGCTGATCACCGGCGCCACATCGGGAATCGGACTGGCCTGTGCCGAAGCTTTCGCCGCGAAAGGCTGCGGACTCATTCTCGCCGCCCGGAGAATGGAACTCCTGGAGAAAAAGGCCGGGGAACTGCGGAAAACATACGGCGTTCCGGTCCACGTATACAAACTGGACGTCAGGGACCGCGGGGCGGTTTCGGCCTTCGGCGAGGAACTGGCGAACAAGGGCCTCGTTCCCGACATTCTCCTCAACAACGCGGGGCTCGCCCGGGGCCTGTCGAAGATTCACGAAGGAAACCTGGACGAATGGGACGAGATGCTGGACACCAACGTGAAGGGGCTCCTGTACGTCACCCGTGCCGTCCTTCCCCTGATGGTTGCCCGGAACTACGGGCACGTGATCAACATCGGCAGCCTGGCGGGCCACATCGTCTACCCGTCCGGCAACGTCTACAACGCCACGAAGTTCGCCGTAACCGCCCTGAGCCAGGCCATCAACCTGGACCTGGCGGGCACGAAACTCCGCGCCACCGTCATCGATCCGGGAATGGTCAAAACGAATTTTTCGTCCGTCCGTTTCGGCGGCGACGAGGCCCGCGCCGAGGCGGTGTACGACGGACTCACCCCGCTTTCCGCGAAGGACATTTCCGACACGATCCTTTACGTCCTGGAGGCGCCGGACCACGTCAACATCCAAAGCCTGCTGATCATGCCGACGGACCAGCGGAATCCCTACGTCGTTCACCGGGAAAAGAAGTAAGGAAAACACCCGATCATGGAAAAAAAACGCATCCTCACCGGCGACCGTCCGACGGGCCGTCTTCACCTGGGCCACTATGTGGGCTCCCTGAAAAACAGGGTCCGTCTGCAGGACGAATACGAGTGCTTCTTCATCATCGCGGACCTGCACACCCTGACCACCAAGCCGGGCCGGGACGACATCGCCGCCATCGCGGACAACTCGCGGCAGATGGTCCTGGACTACCTCGCCTGCGGCATCGACCCGGCAAAGTCCGTCATTTACCTGCAGTCGGCGGTCCACGAGGTGTACGAGCTCAACCTCCTCTTCGAGATGCTCGTCACGGTGCCCCGGCTCCAGCGGGTGCCGAGCCTTAAGGAGATGGCGAAGTCCGCGAACCTGGCGGAAATGCCCTTCGGCCTGCTCGGCTATCCCGTCCTTCAGGCCGCCGACATCCTGATGCCCCGCTCTCACCTGGTACCCGTGGGAAAGGACAACGAGTCCCACGTCGAGCTTTCCCGGGAGATCGCCCGGCGGTTCAACGGCATGTACGGCGATGTCTTTCCGGTGCCGGACGTCATGCTCGGCGAGGTCCCGACCCTGGTGGGAACCGACGGGGAGGCGAAGATGTCGAAATCCCTGGGAAACGCGATCATGCTGTCCGACGACGCGAAAGCGGTGGAAAAAAAGGTCATGGGAATGTACACGGACCCGAACCGGATCCGGGCGGACATTCCCGGCCGGGTGAAGGGGAATCCGGTTTTCATCTATCACGACATCTTCAACCCCGACACCGCCGAGGTTGAGGACCTGAAGGCCCGTTACACGAAGGGACGGGTCGGCGACGTGGAGGTCAAGCAAAAGCTCGCCCGGGCCGTCAACGCGTTCCTGGACCCACTCCGGGAAAGGCGGGAAACCTTCGAGACCCGGAAGGGTTACGTGGACGAGGTCATATTCGACGGGACGATGATCATGCGCGCCGAGGCGAGGAAGACCCTGGACATGGCGAAGAAGGCCATGGGGCTTTCCGGCGTCTGGAACAAGATCAGCCGCAAGGTCGAGGAAATCCGAAAAAAAAGGGACGGCCGGGAAGGCGGCGGCAGGGACGCATGAAGGCCTCCGCGGAAGCCGTCGCCTGTTCCGCGGTCGTGTTCGACCTGGACGGGACCCTCATCGACAGCGAAAGCAATTACGCCGCCTCCGACGGGCGGTTCCTCGCCGAATTCGGCATCGATTTCGACGACCGCCTCCGCCGTCACATGATCGGCCGGGGCTCCGAAGAGTTCATCCGGATGCTCCGGGACGTCTACGGGATCGCGGAGGATCCCGCGAGGCTGCTGGAGAGGAAAAACGCCTACTATCTGGAACGGGCCCGGGCGAACACCCGGGTTTTTCCCGAAATGCGCAGGCTCCTGGATCTCCTGGGCGAAAGGGACGTTCCGCTGGCCGTCGCGTCCGGATCGTCCCTCCGGGTCATCCGGGAAATGCTGGACATCTGCGGACTGGACGGCCGTTTTCTGGTGGTGGTTTCCTCCGAGGAGACTCCCCGGGGAAAGCCGCATCCGGACGTTTTTCTCGAAGCGGCCCGCCGCCTCCGTGTCCCCGCCGCGGAGTGCCTGGTTTTGGAAGACTCCCCCGCGGGGGTCGAGGCCGCGCTCGCGGCGGGCATGAAGGTCGCCGCGATCCCCACCATCACGGAGCCGCCGCTCCACGAAATCTTTTTCCGCGCCGACCGCCTGTTCCCGGGCGGGATGGGCGAATTCCGGGCCGACGATCTCCTCGCCGGTCTCCGGGTGCATTCCCCGTCGCCGCTGCCGGCGAAAGCCTGAGGAGCCCCGCGGGGGTCCTCATTCCGTTTCGATTTTCCGCAGCTCCACGACACCCCTTCCCAGGTCCCGGGCCGGTCCTGCCCGCAGAACGAAATCGAACCTGTCCAGGTCCAGGGACAGCTCGAAATCCCGTGGGGGCTCGGAGGCGAAGTTGGCCGGATCGAAGAAGCGGCGGCCGGAGGTTTCCCGCAATGTGCGGACAACGGCGGGGAAGTCGACCGGCCTGTCCTCCAGCGTGTTCCTGACGTATTCCGCGTAGAGGGTGTCCTCCTCGGTGGGGCGGACGGCCTCGTGGCCCATGCAGACCAGGGAAACCTCCCGGGGCTGCATGCTCCGGATGTACCGGAGGGTCGCCCCGGCGTTCACGAAGCTTCCGGTCAGGATCTCGTCCGCCGCGGCGGCGTTGGCGATGCCCTGGGTGCCGGCGCTGGTGGTCTGGATGACCGTCTTGCCGGTGAAATCGACGTTTTCGATGTGCGCCGGGGAGTTGCCGTACGCGAAGCCGGGAAGGATCTTTCCGTGCCGCTCCCCGGCGAGGATGAAGTCCGGGTGCTCCCGGTGCAGGCGGTAGGCCAGGTCCAGGTCCCCCACGGGGATGATCCGTTTCGCCCCGGCGCCCGTGAAGAAGCAGGCCATTGTAAAGGCGCGGAAAACGTCGATGACCACCGTGAGGCCCCGGGCTGTTCTGGCGCCCTCGATGAGCTGAAGGATCCTGATGTTCATGTGACTTCTCCCGTGCCGCGGACCGTTTCCCGCAGTTTTTTCAGTATGTGGATCATCCCCTCCGTGTCCCGGCGGCAGTATTCCTCCAGCGCCGCCCGCAGGGTTTCCCGTTCCCCGCCGGGCGGGTCCCCCCGCTGGGAGCGGTACACCATGCCGGCGAAGGCCGCGTTGGCGGCCTCCCCGTTGCCGACGGCGAAACCGTCGTAATCCAGGTCCGTCAGCGCGGGAAGGACCTTTTTCATCGAAACCCGGCCGGCCTGGTCGGGGTGGTAGAACCGGAATTCCGCGAAAGGCGCCAGAAGGTCCGCCATCCGGGCCGACGTCTCCTCGGTCCACGAAGCGAATTCGGGGAAGCGCCGGCCCAGGGAAACCAGGATGCCGGACTCGAAACGGCGGTTGTACACCACGATTGAACCCTCGGCGGGGAGGTCCTCCCGGAGGGCCGCGATGAAGGCCGGCCGGGGGTCTTCGCCTTCGGATGCGATGAACCACCGGTGTTCCGGTTCGCCGTCCCAGTCCCGCAGAATGTGGAGGGAAAACTGAAACGGCAGGTGCCGCCACGGGGTCGTTCCGGGAAAGAGGGGCAGGGGGGAGCTGAAGGTCTCGAAATCCAGGAAGGAAAGGGGAAACGAGAGGGACGCGAGAAAAACCGACAGGGCCCCGGTGTCCGCGAAGGGTACTCCGGAAACGGCGGCCTCGACCTGAATCCGCTGTTTCCGGGACAACCGGGTTTCCGGCGGGATGTCCCGGATGTCGGCTATCCCCCGCCTGTACAGTTCCGCAGCCGGAAGCCGTCCCTGATGGAGGGTGAACACGCTGTGTTTCGGCGCCGGCTTTCCGCAGTCCGCGGCGTACGGGCAGTCCGCGAAACAGGGGGGGCAGTCCGGCGGCGGAGGCGTTTCCCCTGACAGGACGGCCCGCATTTCCGCGATTTTCACCGCCCCGGCGCGAACCCTTTTCGTTACATCCAGAGTAATGAACAGACCGGCGGCGTGTCTCGTTTCGTCGGCCTCCGCCGATCCGTTCAGGTGGACGAGAAGGACCTTTTCCGGCCGGATGCCCAGCCGGGACAGAATTTCCACGTTCCACGCCAGTTCCTGGAAGTGGGTGCTTTTCGGCCCCAGCGCGGTTTTTATCTCCATGAATTCCCGGGCCCCGTCCTCCTTCAGGACGAGGACGTCCGGCTCGGCGACGAGTGCGTCCCAGGAAAACCGGGTACCCAGGTATGCCCCCGCCGCGGTCTGCGCGGGGTTTCCCGCCGCCAGGAGGGTCCGGGCTTCCCGTTCCGCGGCCGGCAGACCCCGGAAATCGCCCGCCATGGGGGGAAGCAGGTCAGCCGCGGCTTTCTCCAGCACCGCCTTCCACGCGGAGCGGCGCACTCCCCCGGGGGAAAACTCCCCCGCCGGGACCCCGTCCGGAGCCTTCCGGAGGGCGAACCAGGCCCGCCGGGGACAGCGGAGAAAGTCGAGATAGATGGCCGCGGGAATTTCGGGTGCCGACTCTTCCATGGGACGCTACAGTTTGGGGTTGAGTCTTTCGGAGAAAAAATCTCCCAGGTAATTGAAGGAGAACACCGTGGCCGCCAGGGTGACGCCGGGCAGAACGGCGAGCCAGGGCGCCTGGAACATGTAGCCCCGGGCGTCCTTCAGCATGAGCCCCCAGCTCGGATCGGGCGGCTGGGTCCCCAGGCCGAGAAACGAAAGAGATGCCTCGATGACCACCGCCAGCGCGAAGGTTATCGTGGACTGGACTATGAGTTCCGGCATCATGTTGGGAATCAGGTGACGCACGACGATCCTCCGCAGGGAGCTTCCCAGCGCGCGGGCGGATTCGACGAAGCCCTCGGTCATCAGGGACATGGTCTCCGCCCGGACGATGCGGGCGAAAACCGGCGAAAAGACTATGCCGATGGCGATCATGACCTGCGGCAGCCCGTATCCGAAGAGGGACACCACCGTTATCGCCAGAAGCACCGTGGGGACGGAGAGTATCCCGTCCATGATAAGCATGATGAACCCGTCGACGACGCCGCCGGCCAGGCCGGATACGAGGCCGAGGATCAGGCCCGTGCAGACCGCGAGGCCCACCGAGACCGTTCCGACGACCAGGAGGGACCGGGACCCGTACACGAGGCGGCTCCAGACGTCGCGGCCGAGTTCGTCGGTGCCGAAAACGTGACCGTCGGAGAAGGGAGGAAGAAGCCGTTCATCCAGCGACTGTTCCGTGGGACCGGTGCCGGTGACCAGCGGGGCCGCCGCCGCGGCGACGGCGAGAACCAGAAGATAGAGGCACGAGGTGACGAGGAACATCCGCTGAAGTTTCCGCCTTTTTTTTCCGGGCCGGGTCCGCACCTTGATTCGCCTCTTTTTACTTCAGCCGCGCGGAGCGGAAATCGAGGGCGTCCAGTTTCGGCTGCATGACGAAGCCCTCCACGTTTTTCCGCATGCCGATGTACCTGTAGGATGTGCCGGTGTACACGAAGGGTGCTTCCTTCGCCATGATTTCCAGAATCCTGTCGTATTTTGTCTTCCGGAGCGCGGGATCGACGATCGTGCGGGCTTCCGCTATCAGTTTCGCGGCCTCCAGGTTGACCCAGCGGACGTAACTCCGCTCCGTTCCGTACCCGGCCAGCCGGTTGTCCGGATCGAGCTTTCCGGTGTGGCCGATGACGGTGAGGTCGTAATTCCCGCCCCGGTGCACGTCGGCGAGCCAGGTGGACCAGTCGACGAGTCTGATTTTGACCGTCAGTCCCACCTTCGCGAGCATTTCCTGGTAGAGCTGTCCCGCACGGACGTGGGGTTCGAAATTCTGGGGCAGGACCATTTCCAGGGTTCTGCCCGGTTCCACATGGGCCAGAAGCTGCCGGGCCCTCTGGGGGTTGTACGGATACAGCTTCGTGAAGTCCCTGTAGTACGGGTCCCCGTGGTCCATGAAGGTTCCCACCGGAACCCCGCCGCCGTACGCGATGTCCAGGACCTTCTGCTTGTCCACCGCGTGGTTGATGGCCTGCCGGACCCGCGGATCGTTCAGCATCGGCCGTGACGCGTTCATGGCCATGACCATGACCAGGGACGTCAGGTTTTTCTGCACCTTCGTGTCGGGATTCTTTTCAAGGATGGGTACGTCCACGCTGTCGTACAGGTCGACGACGTCTATCTGCCCGGACAGAAGCCCCTGCACCTGGACCGCCCTTTCCGTGATGACCCGGAATTCGACCCCGGAAAGCTTCGGCTTTCCGGACATCCAGTAGGAGGCGTTCTTTTTGAGGGATATCTTGTTGTCCCGGATCCATTCCTCGAAGACGAAGGGGCCGGTCCCGACGGGCCGGGAACCGAAATCGTGGCCGGCGGCGATCAGCGAGGCCGGAAGGATGGCGCCCCACCCCGACGCCAGGGACGCGAGGAAGGGCGCCGACGGCGTGTGGAGCCGGATTTCCACGGTGTGGTCGTCGGGGATCACGATCTCCGATATGACCGTGAATTCCGAGGCGCGCGGAGAGGCGACCGCCTTGTCCAGGATCCGCAACAGGGTCGCCTTGACGTCCTTCGACGTGAACGGCGTGCCGTCGTGGAAAACCACGTTCCTGCGCAGCCGGAAGGTCCAGGCCCTGCCGTCCGCCGAGACGGTCCAGCTTTCGGCGAGGGCGGGAACGATCCTGCCCGTTTCGTCCGGTTCCGCCAGCGTGTCGTAGACGCTCTTGACCACCTGGAAGGTCAGGGTCCCGTCGGTCTTGTGGGGGTCCAGCGTGTCCGGGTTCCCGGAGAGGGCGTACCGGAGCGGCCTTTCCTCACCCCGGCCCAGAGCGAAAAGCGATGCGGAAAGAAACATGCCGGTCAGGGCGGCAAACAGAATTTTTCGTTTCATCATGAAAAGCCTCTCTTCATGTTACCTCGGGTTTCAGAAAACTCAAAGGATTCTCCACCAGTTCCTTCGTATAAGGATGCCGCGGATGGGAAAGAATTTCCTCCGTCGGGCCGGTTTCCACGAGTTTTCCGGCCTTCAGGACTCCGATTCTGGTGCTGAGATACCCTATGAGGTCCAGATCGTGGGAAATGAATATGTAGGTGAAATTAAATTCCCGT
>CAZGUL010000126.1:0-7814 GCA_964529055.1 uncultured Spirochaetaceae bacterium | reverse complement strand
GATCAGGGTGCGGAATTTTTCATCCGTCACCTCCAGCCGGGTCCCGACTTCAAGGTCGCCGGACACCCGGACCTGTCCCTGGTCGGAAACGGGCATCAGCTCGGAACCGATGTACGGCAGGAGCAGAAGGCTCCCCAGCAGCACCGCGGCGACGCCGAGAAGGACCTTGCCGGGATGCTTCAGCGTGAAGGCCAGCACACCGCGGTAAAAACCTTCGATGGCCGACAGAAACCTGCCGGACACGTGAAATACCGGCCCCAGAAAGCCGTGGCCCCCGCGGGATTCCTCGAAGGTGGGGTGATGCAGCCGGGCGGACAGGGTCGGCACCAGCGTGAGGGCCACCGCGAGGGAGCAGAGAAGCGAAAAAGTCACGATGAGGGCGAGCTGCTTGTACATGACCCCCGACATGCCCTCGATGAAAATGAGGGGCAGAAACACGACGACGGTGGTCAGGGTGCTGGCGACGACCGCGGACGCCACCTCCTCGCTCCCCTCCACCGACGCGTCCAGGGACGACTTGCCGGACTCGCGGAGCCGGTAAATGTTCTCCAGAACGACGATGGAATTGTCAACCAGCATTCCCACGCCGAGGGCCAGCCCGCCCAGGCTCATCAGGTTCAGCGTGAACCTGTTGAAGTACATCAGGGCGAAGGTGGCGATCATCGAAATGGGGATCGTCACGGCGATGACGATGGAACTGGAAAGGTTGCGCAGGAAGACGATCAGCACCACCAGCGCGATGAGCCCCCCGTAGAGGGCCGACGTGCCGACGTTGCTGATCGAATACTTGATGTATTCCGAGGTGTCGCTGAGGACCACCAGCCGGAGCTGGGGAATGTCCTCGTTGATGCGGTCGATTTCCTCCATCACCCCCTCCGCGACCTCCACGGTGTTCTTTCCGGACTGCTTCGTCACGGCGAGCCGTATTCCCGGCCGGCCGTCGATCCGGGCGAGACGGGTGTTTCTTTGCACCGTGTCGTCCACGTCCGCTATCTGGCTGATCCGGACCGGGGCGCCGTCACGCTGGGCCACGACGACGTTCCGGATGTCGTCCATGTTCGCGTAGCCGCCGGAGGTCCGCACCGAAACCTGCATGTTGTCCCGGTACGAAGTCCCGGCGGGGCTTTCGACGTTTCCCGCCTGGATCCGGGACACCACCGAATCTATCGGCAGATTCAGCGCCTTCAGGGCTTCGGGATAAACGTTGACCTGGATTTCCCGCTGGTCGCCTCCCCAGACCTCCACCGCGGCAACGCCCGGCACCCTCTCGATCCGGTAGCTGATCTGGTCGTCGATGATCCTCCGCAGGTACAGGGGGTCCATGCTGCCGTACACGCCCAGGAAAAGGATCGGAAACGCGGAATAGTCGAATTTGAAGATCCGCGGACGCTCGGCCTCGTCGGGCAGGCGGTTTATGACCCTGTCGAGCCTGTCCCGGACGTCGTTGGTCGCCGCGTCCAGGTCGGTCCCCCAGGAGAACGCGAGACGCACATTGCTGGCGCCCTCCTGGGAGGTGGACGTGATGTCCTCCACCCCGGGCACCGCGCTCAGGGCCTGCTCGATCGGCCGGGTGATGAGCTGCTCGATGATTTCGGGCCCCGTGTTGGCGTAGCTCGTCGAGATGCTCAGCATGGGGTAGCTGATGTCCGGCATGAGGTCCACGGGCAGGCGGAGGAAGGCCGTGGCCCCGAGGATGACGACGATCAGGGTCACCATCAGGGTCAGCACCGGGCGGTGAACGGTTATCCGGGAAATCTTCATCGGCCGGCTTCCTTTCCGGAGGTGCCGGGCAGAAACACGGGCGAACCGTCCTGCAGGAGGTGGTGCCCCAGGGTGACCACCGATCCGGACAGGGCGGGCTCCAGAATCTCGACCCGGCCGGAATCGGCTATGCCGATTCTGACCGGTACGAAAGCGACGGACTTTCCGTCCCCGGCAAGGCGGAAAACCCCGTCCCTGTCCCCCCGCTTGACCAGCGCCGCTGCGGGAACGGTGACGGCCCCGTCCTTCCGGCCGAACTCCAGGGTGACCCGGACGAACATGCCCGGTTTGAGCAGTCCGTCGGGGTTCGGTATTTCAACGATGACCTCGCCCTGCCGGCTCGTCTCGTTCAGAAAAGGCGCGACCCTCTCGACCCGGCCCCCGAAAACCCGGCCGGGCATCGCCTCGGTGACCGCGCCTGCCGGCAGCCCGGGGCGCATCTTCGCGTACACTCCCTCGGTGACGTTGACCGTGGCGGTGAGGGTTCCGATGTCCAGGATGGAAACCACCGGATCGTTCGCCCGCAGCAAGGTTCCGGGGTCGACGAACCTCTCCCCCACCACGCGGGTCTCGCCGCCGCCTTCCCACTCCGCGACGAGCCGCGTCGCGTCCAGGCGGTCCTTCACCGTTTCCAGGGCCGCCTGCTTCTGACGGCGCTGGGCGAGGACGACGCGGTACTGGGTTTCCGCCTTTCGCATCGCCGTTTCCGCGGCATCCAGCTCGGTGCGGGACGCAATCCTGCCTTCGAAGAGCGTACGGGCCCGTTCCAGCTCCTTGCGGGCGGTTTCCAGGGAACCCCCGGCGTCCTCCAGCGTCGCCTCCACGACTTCAAGGTCCGCCCTGGCCTGCTCGTGCTGGGCCGAGTACTCCTTGTCGTCCAGAACCGCGACGACATTCCCTTTTGCGACCCGGTCCCCCACATCGGCGTTGACGCGCACCAGGCGGCCGGCGACCTTCGTGGAAAGAACAAACCGCGAGCGGGGCTGCAGGGACCCGGAAAACACCCCGAGTTCCCGGACCGGGCCCGTTTCCACCGGGGAAACCTCGACGGCCACCGGCGGCACGTTTCTTCCCGGGCCTCCTCCGGACATGGCGACCGCGTTTCCCCCGGGACCGGCTCCGGCTCCGCCGGCCGCGCCGGGTGCGCCGCCGCCCGCGGGGGAGGCTGCACGGGTATATATGTAATACGCCGCGGTAACGGCAATGGCTGCGACAAGGACGGCGCCGACAAGGTTTTTTCGCTTCATGGGGATAAAGTTACACCCTCCCGGCCCGGGTGGAAAGAAATTTTCCGTGTTTCGGCGAGCCGACGAAGGAGCCTTCGTGGACGACGGGCTTTCCCCGGGAAATCACCGTCCTGACCCGGCCGAGGACTTCCTTGCCCTCGTACAGGGTGTACCCCACGCGGGAATGCTGGTTCCCGATCCCGATTTTCCACGTCTCCCGGGGATCGAACACGACGATGTCCGCGTCGGACCCCGCGTCGAGGCGTCCCTTCCGCGGGAAGAGACCCAGAATGCGGGCGCTGTTCTCCGAGAACAGCCTCACCGCGTCGTTCGGGGTGATGCGGCCGCTGTTGACCCCCTCGTGCCAGATTACGGGCAGCATGGTTTCCACCTGGGGGGACCCATAGGCGGCCTTGAAGAAATCGTCCTCGGGTTTTTTGTCCTTCGGCGCGTGGTCGCTGCCGAAGGTGTCGAACAGCCCCTCCAGGATTCCCGCCCAGAGGGCGTCCTGGTCCTCCCGGGTCTTGATGGCCGGGCCGACCTTGCCGAGGGGCCCGAGCTTCTTCAGCTTGTCCCAGGTCAGCGCCAGGTACTGGGGACAGGTTTCGGCGTAGACCTTTATGCCCTTTCCCCGGAGGAAACGGAGCACGTCGACGGTTTCCCGGGACGATATGTGGGGAATGTAGACCGGGCACTTCATGAGCCGGCCCAGGTACACCGCCCGGAACACGCCTTCCGTTTCCGCGAGATCGGGACTGGTTTCGAGGAAGCGCGCGGCGAAGTCGGCCTTCTCGGCGAGAAGCTTGTCCTGGATGTAGTCGATGGCGAGGCCGTTTTCCGCGTGGACAGCGGCCATGCCGCCCATGCGGCCGATGATGTCCATCGCCTTCGTCAGGGCGTAATCGTCGGTCATCCAGCCGAGCTTCGCGTAGGCCATGAACATCTTGAACGAGGTGACGCCCTCCTTGAAGCAGGCGGGGATCTCGTCGGCCTGCTTGATCGTTTCGAAGAGACCGCCGTGAAGGGCGAAGTCGATGCAGGAGGTTTCGTTTCCTTCCTTCTTCCAGTCCCGGATCACCTGCAGCTGGCTCTGGCCGGGTTTGGCGTACGCGTAGTGGACCACGGTCGTCACACCGCCCCACGCGGCGGTCACCGCCAGGCCGCCGATGGAATCCAGATACACCGGATGCGTGTGGGGATCGATGACGCCGGGCAGAACGTACCGGCCCTCGGCGTCGATGATTTCGGCGCCCTTCAGTTTGCCGGCTTTTCCGATGACCGCGATTTTGCCCCCCGCCACGCCCAGGTCCCCGAAAACCGTTTTCTCGGGATAGACGATCATGCCATTCTGAATGACCAGGTCGAGTTTTTCCGCCATGACTTCTCCTTGTTTGTAGTGCAGCGGATAAATATTAGCCCCCCCTCCCCTTGCTGTCAATAAACGCCGCCTCGTACACCCGCGTTGACATCCCGCCTCCCGGCGGATAGAATGACCGCAGCAAGCCCTGGTAGCTCAGATGGATAGAGCGGGCGCCTCCTAAGCGCCAGGTCGGCCGTTCGAATCGGCTCCGGGGTATATCCGGCACGGGGATTCTCCCCGGGCCGGTTTTTTTTCAATCCTCGATGTAAATCATTTTCTTCGTCATCCCGCCGTCGACGACGAAATTCTGCCCGGTGATGAAGGAGTTTTCCTCAGCGAGCAGGAAGAGGACCATGCGGGCTATGTCCGCCGGCTCCCCGACCCTGCCCGCGGGATGCTGGGAGCGGTCCTCCGGCCGGAGGACCGCGTCCCGCCGGAGCGAGGCTTTCTTGTACGGCCGGGTCTCGATCCAGCCGGGGCTCACCGCGTTGACCCGGACCCGCGGGCCCAGGCTCATCGCCAGCGCGTGGGTCAGGGCGAGGAGACCCCCCTTCGAAGCGCTGTACGCCTCCGTCCCCGGTTCGGACATCAGGGCCCGGGTGGAGCAGATGTTGACCACGGCTCCTCCGTCCCGGGCGAGGAGGGGTGCCGCGTGCCGGGCCATCAGGAACGGTCCCGTGAGGTTCGCCGCCAGCACCTCGTTCCAGTCCGCGAGGGACAGGGCCCCGGGCGGCGCGTCCCGCGATATCGCGGCGTTGTTCACCAGGCCGTACAGGCCGCCGAACCTTTCAGCGGCGGCCGCGACCGCGGAGGCGGCGTCATCCTCCCGGGAAACGTCGCCGGGAACACACAGAACGTCGGGGTTTCCCGCGTGTCTCTCCCCGGCCTCGGCAAGCGCTTCCCGGTCCGCGTCCATGACGACCACCGCGTACCCGGCCGCCAGGAGCCCCTCCGCCGAGGCCCTGCCGATGCCCTGGGCCGCACCGGTGACAATAACGGTTTTCTTCATTTCTCCATTGTAACGGCCGAAGGCGGGACCCGCAAGAAAAAGCTGGCGTCAACTTGCGCATTCCCCGGTTCTGAATTAAAATTTGTATATTGCGAAAAGTCTCTCTCACCTGCACCCCCGGATATGCCAGAGAGACCGGGAGGAACCATGAAAAAAATCGTACTCGTCACCATTCTCGCCGCGGCGGCCGCGGCCCTGCTTTCATGCAGGATCGACACGTCCGTCGGCGGCGTCCTGGGGGACGACGGCCCGAAGATACCCGCGGCCGCCGTCGGCGAAGAACCGGAAGCGGCCGGACAGGGTCCGGAAGGCGCGGGTACGCCGCCCGCGGCGACGGTGCCCCTCGTGCCGTACAAGATCGCGGCCCCGAAGCTCACAGTCCTGGGCGCGGACAAGGAAGTTGTCGTCGCCTCGGATGGCGGCGCGGCGGCGTCCCTGGAGCCCGCCTTTCTCACCGCGCGGCTCAAACCGGGGGAAAGCGTCACGGAACACAAAACGGCTTTTCTGCCGGCGGACCTGCGCCCCCCCCAGGGCGATATTCTCTTCTCCTTCGATCTCACAGGCAGCATGGGCGGCGAGCTGGCCAACGTGAAGAACAACACCCAGAACATCCTCGGGGCCGTCAGGTCGGTCATCACGGATGTCCGGTTCGGCGTGGTCTCCCACATGGACTATCCCGGCCAGTTCGCGTCGCCGGGGTATCCCCTCACCTATTACGGATACCCGGAAAACTGGATGGGGTACGGGAACATCGGGGACTACCCCTACAGGCTGGACATTCCGCTCACCGACGTCACCGATCCCGCCGCCATGGCCGCGGTGACCGGGGCTATCCAGACCCTTGAACTCGGTTGGGGCGCCGACCTGCCGGAAAGCTACACCCGGGTTTTCCACGAAAGCTATGCGGACCCGACGGTGGGCTGGAGAAACGACGCGAAGAAAATTCTCATCGCCTGGCTCGACTCGGTGCCCCACGACGGGGACTTCGCGGAGATTTACAGTCCCGACCTGAACAGGACCACCGGCCTCGATCCCGGAAGGGACGCTCTCATCGGAGACCCCGCCGACCCGGCGGACCCGGCCGCTTTGGACAACCTGGAAATTCTTCCGGTCCTGGAGGAGATGGCGGAAAACAACATCATGCTGATCGTGATTTACAGCAACGCCGATTATCCGGCTTCGGTCCCGCCCTATTATTCGACTTCCGACTACTGGGGGACCGGATTTCCTCTCTGGCAGAAATACGCGGAGATCACCGGCGGGACCGCCTTCAAGATCAATACCGACGGAAGCATACCCGGGGGCGTCGCGATCGGCGATTTCATCGCGGGCCTCATCACCGAACAGGTCGGCCACATCGACACCCTCGGCCTGGAGGTCCGGGACCCGGCCTACGCGGGCTGGCTCACCGCCGTCTCCCCGGCCTACACCGGCATCGATCTGGACGAGGACGCGTCCTTCCCCTTCGACATTACGATAACGGTTCCTCCGGGAACGCCGTCGGGTGAACACGGTTTTTCGGTGGTCCTCGTCGGTGACGGGGTTGTCTACGCGGAGCAGCAGGTGACCATAACAGTCTACGACACGGTGGAGGTTTTGCTGGACATCAAGCCCGGGTCCTGCCCCAACCCGCTGAACGTGAGGTCCAACGGTGTCCTTCCGGCGGCGATCGCGGGCAGCGCCGCGCTGGACGCGGCGACAATCGATCCGGCGACGATCCGGCTGGCCGGAGTCGCCCCGCTGCGCTGGAACCTGGAAGACGTAACCTCTCCCGGCGACGGGTCCTGCGGCCGGTCCGGACCCGACGGCATCCCGGACCTGACGCTGAAATTCGACACCCGGGCCATCGTTTCTGCCCTGGGGGACGTGAATGACGGTGATATCGTCACCGTCGGCCTGACGGGAGCGTTGAAGGACGGCACCGGGATCGCCGGCGGGGACAGCGTAAAGATCATCAAGAAAAAGTGAGACCCCGGGGCCGCGGGCGGTCAGTTTCCCCCCGGCCCCGCCGTTACGGGAGCGGCCGCCGCGTCGGGTGAGGCGCCGCCCGGGGGTGCCCCGGCAGGATTTTTCCCGAAGGCCCTGAACCGCCGGAGGAGCCGGTCTCCCTCCTCCTTCAGGCGCGCGAATTCGGCGGCGGAGAACGTCCTCCGTCCCCCATCCGGAGCCTTCGGCCCGGCCTTCGGCCCGGCCTCCGTCCCCGCGGCCGCCTTTTCCGCGGCCCTGCCGACGAGTCCCAGCGCGATTTTCGCCTCCAGAATGCGAACAACGGCTTCGTCGAGCCTTTCCCCGCCCATTCCTCCGTCCCCCGCCGCACGCACCAGGGACCGGTGCACCCCGGTTATGTCCTTTTCGAGGTACATGAACATGTCAGCCCCGGCCCCGATGGCCTCCGCCGCGGTCCGGCCGGGATCGCGTCCCTCCGCCAGGGCCTTCATGTTGATGTCGTCGGTGAGAA
>CAZGUL010000125.1:0-7823 GCA_964529055.1 uncultured Spirochaetaceae bacterium | reverse complement strand
CGTTCATCGAACCCTTCATGGACCGGCCGGGAAAACTGGGCGGAGCCTTTTCAGCCTTCGACGAGGCGGCAAACCGGACGCATCTTATCGTGCCCGGCCGGGAGGCCGAGCTTCTCCCCGAGGGGCTTCTAAGCGTGGATATGGAAAACGGCGGCAACACCGTGGTCGCGACGTGGAAGCCCGAAAACCTTTCCTATTTTTCCTTCGACGGAAAGACATACGGCCCCTTCGAGGACAACCTGGGCGGGACCGTGTCGCAGGACAATGACAGGATCGCCGTTGTCGGGACGAACAATGCGAAGTCCATCCTGGTGACGAAAGACGCCGTGTACGGCCCCCTTGGAGGCATCGTCACCGAGACCGCTTTCTCGCCGGACGGCAGGAGTCTCTGGTTCATCCTTACCGACGGCCGGGGAGCCCGGGTCACCGACGGACGCGCCGAATTCGGATCATACGCCGGGGCCGGCAGCCTCTCCGTCCCGCGTCACGGAACGCTCCCGCTGTACAGCGCGGCCGGCAGCCTGAACGATCCCGCCGGCGACGTGTACGTGGGCGGCCGCAGGATCGACCGGAGGTTCAGTTCGTACAGCGTCAGAACCGGCGCGAACGGCTCCTATGGATACATGGTGCCGGAGGAGGGGGGCTGCACGCTGATGCTGGGGGACCGGAAGCTCGGCACCTGGAAACTGGCGTACTTCGTCCGCTTTCTTCCGGGGACGGACATACCGGTCACCTCATTCACCGAAAACGGCTCATGGTTCCTGACCATCGGCGGGCGCCGGATCGCCGTACCCCGGGCCGTCTATTTCCTTGCGTCCGCGTCGCCGGACAACGCGGCCCTTCTCCTTACCGAGGCGGTCCGCCCGGAGCCGGCGATCAACGAGCGGATATGGGAGGAGTCGGAGGGTCTGGCCTACGGGGGCCGGCTGTTCGTGCTGGACGGCAAGGTCGCGGAGGGCGGGTTCTTCTCGTCCCGGGGGCCGGAAAAGGGCTATGACGGACACTTTGTCGTTACTGGCGGCAAAATCACCATCGTGTTCTGGTAGGAGGTTGCCATGGAAAACAGAAGATTATCGGAAGCCCTCGTTCTCGGTGCCTTCGTGTGCCTGGGGCTGGCCCTTCTGGGGTTCCAGATTTACCGGGGCGTGACGGCGGTAAAGGCCCTGGACAGGACCGTCACGGTGAAGGGCCTCGCGGAAAGGGAGGTCCCGGCCGATGCGGCGATATGGCCGGTCAAATTCAACGAGGTCGCCAACGGTCTCGGTGAGATTTTCTCGATCATCGGGGACAGGAACGCCCTGGTGGTCGCCTTTCTGAAGGAAAACGGCTTCACCGACGGGGAAATCACCGTGTCCGTGCCGGCCGTCACCGACAGGCAGGCCCTGGGGTACGCCGACGCCGCGAAACTGCCCCACCGCTACGCCGGCAGCTCGGTGGTCACCGTCTACACCGTGCATGTGGAGAAGGTCCGGGGGGCCATGAACAGGGTCGCGGAACTGGGCAAGCGGGGCGTGGCCATTGTCGGAGAGGACTACGGCGTCCGCCCGGAGTTCCTGTTCACCAGACTGAACGACGTAAAGCCGTCGATGATCGAGGATGCCACGCGGAACGCCCGGGAAGTTGCGGAGAAATTCGCCAAGGATTCCGGGAGCCGGCTCGGAAAGATCAAAACGGCCAACCAGGGCCAGTTTTCGATTTCCGACCGGGACAGCAACACGCCGTACATCAAGAACGTCCGCGTGGTCTCCACCATCGAATACTACCTGTCGGACTGACCCCGGCGCCGCGCCGGCGGTTCATCGCCGCCGCAGGCGGGCGGCGAGCCGCGCCAGGGCAACGAAGACCGCCCCGGTCACGATGACCGCGGGGCTCACGGGGAGGTCCAGCAGAAAGGCCAGAGCGAAGCCTGTTCCGTTCATCAGGAGGCCGAAAAACGCCCCCCACGCGAGGAGCCCCCGGAAGGTCCGCGCGACGGACCGCGCCGCCAGGGCTGGCAGGATCGTCACCGCGTCCACCATCAGGGCGCCGGTGATCCGGGTGGCCACGGCGATGCCGACGCAGACCAGGAGCATGATTCCGCCGTACACCGCCTTTGCGGGAACGCCGGTGGCCCAGGCGAGCTCCCTGTCGTACAGAACGATTTGTATTTCCTTGTATGCCAATAAGATGAAGGCCGCGACCGCCGCGGAGCTCACGACCGTGAGGCGCGTGTCGCCGGGTGTGAGGGCAAGAACGTTGCCCCAGAAGAGGTTGAACGCCTCGATGGCGTGGATGTTTCCCTTGTAGAAAATGATGAAGGCCAGGCCCATCGCGACGGTCATGATGAGGCCCAGGGAACCTCCGGCGGACACCTTTCCCCTCCAGCTTATCAGGGCGATTCCCGCTCCCGCCAGAACCGCGGCCGCCATCGCCGCGGCGGCCGGGTCCGCGCCGACAACCAGCGCCGCCGCCGCGCCCAGGAGCGAGGCGTGCATCACGGCAAAGCGGGCGGGAATGAGTTCCAGGTGCAGGATGAATGTGCCCAGGGCGGGATAGGCGATGCCGGTGACGAGGAGCGCGGCGGCGGCGCGGGCGAAGAAAGGCAGCGAAAGGAGCTCACGCATCGATGTCCTCCCTGTAGGAAGGCAGCTTCTCCACCCGGCCGCCGCCGAAGCGGAAAACCGGCCTGCACTCCAGCAGGGCCTCCGCGCTGTGGGAAACAAGGATCACCGTCAGGTGGCGGTACCGCCGCATCGTCTTGACCAGGCGCACCAGCTCGATCCGTCCCTCCCGGTCCAGGTTGGAGGTAGGCTCGTCCAGCAGGAGGAGTTCCGGCTCCATGGCCAGGGCCCGGGCGATGGCCACCCTCTGGGTCTGCCCGCCGGAGAGCTCCTGCACGAGGCTGCCGGCGATGCCGGCGACACCGGCGGCCTCCATCGCCTCGTCGGCCGCAAGCCGGTCACGGCGGGAGGGCCGGCGCCCGAAGCCGATGGAACCGTAGCGCCCCATCAGGACCGCTTCGCGCACCGTGGCCGGCAGGAGCCCTCCCGCGGTATTCTGCGGCACGTAGCCGATCCGGAAAAGCTTTTTCCTGAAATTCCGGGCCCCGGGGTTTTCCCCGAGGACCGTAAGCGTTCCCTCCCGGGGACGGAGGATTCCGAGGCACAACTTCAGGAAGGTGGATTTGCCTGTGCCGTTCGGGCCGCAGAGTCCCGCCAGGCTTCCCGCCCGGACGTCCATGTCCGCTGCGGAGAAAACGGGCTTTTCGTCGTACCCGGCGGCGAGCCCCCGGGCGGAAACCGCGGTCATCGGGCCCCGGCGGCCCGTCCGGGAGCGCCGGCCGCGGCCTTTTCCAGCGCCGCGGCGTTGTATGCGTACACGTCCTCGATGCTCCGGGTGCCGTCCTTGCCGGGAAAGTTTATAAGCTGGGCGTACGCGGCCCCCGTCGACTCGGCGACGGGGAACCCGGACGGGTTGTGGTAGTTGTCCAGGACAAGCGCGGGTTTTTTCCGCACCAGCTCGAGAACAAGGGACGGCGAGGGCTCCGCCGGACCGAATTCGCCGACGATGTCCAGTCCGAGCGCCTCCGCGAAGGGCCTCTGCATCTTGTGAACCACCGCCCGGCGGTCGGGGTAGGCCTCAAGGACTCTCAGGCGCGTTTCCGCGGCAAGCGCGTCGAAGGACGGGACCCACTCCTCGAACTTTTCCCGGGTCCCCAGGGCGTCGGCGATTTTCCGCGCCTCCGCCTTGATGGTTTCCGGTGCGTTCGTGGTCTGGATCCGCAGCGTGAGGAGGCCGGAGGCTCCGGCGGTTTCGGCGAGCTTTTTGGCGAATTTTTCGTATCCCGCATAGACCACCACCGCCGCGTTCCGGACGGCGGCCAGGTCCGAGGGTTTCAGTTCGTATTCCGGGGGATGTTTCAGTTCCATCGGGGCGAGGACGACGACGGAATCGGCGCCGGCCGCGCGGGCGAAGGCGGCCGTCCACGAGGTGGATGCCAGGGCGGTTTTCGGCTGGGCCGGAAGGCCGCCGGCGAGGAGGAAAAGGGACAGCGCCGCGAAAACGAGGCGGGTGAAACGGAAATGAGACGACATGAGTGCATCCTGATTGTGCTTGATCGCTCCGGATTCCGGTCCGGAAAGCGGCGTCCGTCTGCGCCGCGGAAGCGGGCCCTCGTTCCCGCACGACGTGGGGGAGGGGGGCCGGAAAACGCGTCCGAAACCCGCGGATGCGTCTCCGCGGGGGGGCGGATCCTTCCGCCCGGCCGGCTTCGTGCCGGCGGTTAAACTATACCGGGGGACGGAGGAAGGCGCAAGGGCCCGGGGACGGTGGACCGCCGGCCGGAAGCGGAAGCCGGCGCGCTAAAAGCACCGGCCCGTCAGTTCCTTTGCGCAATTTTTCCTGTCGCACCGGTAGCAGATCTCGTTCGGGAGGGTGCCGCCCGCGGCGAAGGCCCGGATGTTCGCGAAGGTCGTTTCGGCGATGTTGGCCAGGGCCTCCCGGGTCAGGAATGCCTGGTGGGAGGTGACGAGCACGTTGGGGAAAGACAGGAGCCGGGCGAGGACGTCGTCCCGGATGCCCTCGGCGGAAAGGTCCTTGAAGAAGTAGTCCCCCTCCTCCTCGTAGACGTCCAGGCCGGCGCAGCCGATTTTCTTCGAATTGAGCCCTTCCACCAGGGCCGCCGCGTCGATCAGGCCGCCCCGGCCGGTGTTGATGATCATGACCCCGTTCTTCATCCTGCCGATGGCGGTCCTGTCTATGATGTGGCGGGTTTCCGGGGTCAGCGGGCAGTGCAGAGAGATGATGTCGGCTTTGCCGTAAAGCTCGTCCAGCCCCGCACAGGTGAATCCCATTTCCGCGGCGAGATCAGGCCGGGGGAAGGGGTCATAAGCAAGGACGTTCATTCCCAGGCCCTTCAGTATCCCGATCATGACAAGGCCTATCCTGCCGGTGCCCAGGACCCCCGCGGTTTTTCCGTGCAGGTCGAAGCCGGTGAGGCCGTCGATGGAAAAGTTGTTCTCCCGGGTGCGGTAGTAGGCCTTGTGGGTTTTCCGATTCAGGGTCAGCATCATCGCCAGCGCGTGCTCGGCCACCGCGTGGGGGGAATAGGCCGGGACCCGCAGAACATGGATCCTGCCGTAGGCGGCGGCGAGGTCCACGTTGTTGTATCCCGCGCACCGCATCACCACGAGTGCAATCCCGAAGGAAACGAGGCCGTCCAGTACGTCCTTCGACAGGTCGTCGTTGACGAAGGCGCACACCGCGTCGAACCCCTTCGCGAGGGCCAGGGTGTCCCGGGACAGTTTGGGCTCAAAGTATTTGATCTCGACGCCTTCCGGCGGAAGACCCGCGTCGAAGGACAGTCTGTCATAGTTTTTCGTGTCGAAAAACGCGACTTTGATGTTTTTTTCTTTCATGCATCAAAGATAATCAGGCCGCCGGGGCGCCGCCAACAGAAATCGGTAAATATTTAACGATTATGCGGGGAGGCTACAGCAGGCGGGAGAGCGCTTCCGCCAGCGCGCGGGTGTTCCACGGAACGACGGCGTCCGAGGCGTCCTTCTCCACCGCCCCGGCGGGAACGTCGGCCCACGGCAGGATGGTGACGACGGGCTTGACGGCGAAAATGTTTCCTTTCGCCGCCTCGATTTCCCGGTGAATCCACCGGCCGTAGCGCTCGTACAGGCCGCCGGCGATGAAGAGGGCGGCGCAGCCTTCCATGTTCTCGGCGATGACCTTTCCCAGCCGGGGAAGGTTTTCCTCCCGGTGGACAGGGTCATCCGGCGGCAGCATGATGAGCTGGTGGGGCAGCCGCGGCACCGCCGCATCCAGGAGCTCGGCCAGGTGGTTCGCCAGGTCGCCGTAACTCCAGGTGTGGCTCATGTAAAAGGAAAGCAGACGCTTCATGGGGCTAGAATATCACGGAACCGGGTCTTTTTCCGAAATCCTCGCCTTTATCCGGTCCACCGCGCCGGCGATCAGGGCGGCCACCGGTTTCGGCTCCCATCCGACGATCGTGAAATGCTGCTGGGGAATGGGGATGAGGAATTTTTCCGCCCTGCAGCCGAACACCGCCCGGGCGATGCGGGGGGTGATTTCCCCCATCATCGCGTCGGGAATCACGATCCCCAGGGGGCCGGTCACGATGTCCGCCTCGGCGAGGGACACCCGGACGGCGTTTTCGCCGGTGGCGCCCCGTGCGGCGCCGGCTTTGACCATGCGGTCCGTTGCCACCGCGTTTGAGCCGAGGGCGATGATTTCCGCTTTGCCGCCGAGTTCCCCGGCGAGTCTGGCCGTAAGCTGGGCGCCGATGCCGCCGCCCATGCCGTCGATGACGATGATTTTCATGATCACCGCCATTATCCCCGGTTCGCCGGGCTTTCACAAGCGGCGCCGCCGGGGGGGGGAAGGGAGGGGCTTTTCCGCACCTATCGCCTGACGCCGCTTTTTGGTATCATTGTCGCCGATGCGGCCGGGAATGGACACGAGAAAAACGGATGCACCCAGGAGTTTCACCATTTTGCCGTCCTTCCGGGCGGCGCTGATCCTGGCCCTGCTTTCCGCGCTGATACCCGCTTTCTTCATCACGGTGCTGACCGGAATGGAACACAGCGAAGACCTCCGCCGGGCCGCCCAGGAAAACACGCTGCGACAGGTGGAGTCCCTCGCGGAAATCCAGAACAGGATGACCGTCTTTGCCCGGCAGACCCTGGAGATGCTCGTCGGGCTTCCGGAGGTCCGGAGGCTGGAGCCGATATCATCCACCGTCCTGCTGAAGGCCGTCCGGGAGGCCAACGGGGATTTTCTCAATTTCACCCTCACCGACAGGAGCGGCATCGTCGTCGCGTCGGCCCTGCTTTCCGGGGGCGAAGACCTGTCGGACCGCAGGAGCATACAGGAGGCGCTGAACGGCGCAGGATTCTCCGCCGGCGAGTACGTGATCAGCCGCGCGATGCGGGAGCCGGCCTTCAATTTCGCCCAGACCGTGCGGGACGAGGACGGCGGCGTCGTCGGGGCTCTGGGGGCGATTTACCGGCTTTCCATCTACGATTCCCTGATCCGGAATTTCAGCCTTCCCGACGGCTCGATGCTCGGGATAACCGACCGGTACGGCGTCAGGCTTTTTTATTACCCGCCCGTCGAAACCAATCCCGTCGGGGGCCGGATCAAGGCCGACATGTGGAACATTCTGAACTCCGGCAAAGACTCGGGAACGACGCTGTTCACGGGGTCCGACGGCGTTCGCAGGATTTACGCGTACAAGAAGCTCCGGCTGTCGCCGGGGGTCGAACCGTACATGTACTTCGTGCTCGGCCTTCCGGAATACGGTGTGATGGCTCCCGCCCGCAACGTTCTGGCCCGGAACATCGCCCTCATCGCCGCGGTCCTGGTGGTGACGCTGGGGGTCGCCTGGATTCTCGCCGACGTCGTGTACGGCCGGAGGCTGAAGGCCATCATCGCCGCCACGGATCTTCTGCATGCGGGGGACTACTCCGCCCGGACCGGCCTTTCCCGCGACCGTTCCGACCTGGGACGCGTCGCGGGGGCCCTGGACCGGATGGCGGCGGCTCTGGAACACCGGGAAGCGGAGCGCAGGGAGGCGGCGGAGAACGCCGGGAAATCCCTGCAGGAAAAGGAAACCCTTCTCCGGGAAATCCATCACCGGGTCAAGAACAACCTGCAGGTGGTGCTGAGCCTGGTGCGTCTGCAGCGGGGACACGACGGGGGATACCCCGACACCGCGTCGCCGATGGAGGCCCGCATCAACGCGATGGCTCTGGTCCACGAAATGCTCTACCAGTCCGCGGACCTGGGCCGGGTGGACCTGTCCGCCTATGTTCCCC
>CAZGUL010000124.1:0-7869 GCA_964529055.1 uncultured Spirochaetaceae bacterium | reverse complement strand
GGATACGTCTACGAAGGGGTCATCCCCACCGTCGATCCGGTTTTCAGCCCCGAACTGCAGACCCTGCTGCAGTGGGCCGACGAGGCCGCGCGGCTCAAGGTGTACGCCAACGCCGACACCCCGGACACGGCTCAGAAGGCGCTGGATTACGGGGCCATGGGGATCGGCCTCTGCAGGACCGAAAGGATGTTCAACGCCCAGGAGAGGCTTCCCGTCGTCCTGGACATGATCCTGGCGGACACCGAGCCGGAGCGCCAGCGGGCCCTGAACAAACTGCTCCCGATCCAGAAGGCGGACTTCAGGGAAATCTTCATCGCCATGGCGTCCAAAACCGTCACGGTCAGGCTCCTGGACCCGCCGATCCACGAATTCCTTCCCACCGTGGACGAACTGCGGGAGGAGCTCGCCCAGCTCCAGCACCTGAAGACCACGGCCGCGGGAGTCGGCCGGCTCTACGCCAGCTTCCGCCTCCTCCACGCGGAAGACTTCCTGGGTCAGCAGCCGCACCTGCCCTTCGACGAGAAGGGCGTGGAGCTCATCGACCAGGCGATCATCAAGAAGGAAATGATGCTGAAGAAGGTCCGGGAACTCCACGAGGTAAATCCCATGCTGGGACACCGGGGGGTCCGGCTCGGCCTCACCTATCCGGAAATCTACAAGATGCAGATACGTGCAATCCTGGAAACCGCGGCGGAATGCCAGAAATCGAACATCGACGTCCGGCCGGAAATCATGGTGCCCCAGGTGTGCACCGCCCAGGAACTGAAGCAGGTGAAGAAATACCTGGACGAGGTCCTGGCGGACGTGGAAGCCTCCTACGGCATCAAGCCGACATTCAAATTCGGGACCATGATCGAGGTCGTGCGGGCCTGCATGCGGGCGGGGGAGCTGGCCAGGGAGGCGGAATTCTTCAGCTTCGGCACCAACGACCTGACCCAGGCGGTTTTCTCATTTTCCCGGGAGGACGCGGAAAACAAGTTCCTTCCCCTCTACGCGGAAAAGGGCATCCTGCAGGAAAACCCCTTCGAGGAGCTCGACAGGCGCGGCGTCGGCAGGCTGATGCAGATCGCCGTCCAGTGGGGCCGCGAAACCAAGCCGGACCTGAAGATCGGCATCTGCGGCGAGCAGGGGGGTCAGCCGGACTCCATCAAGTTCTGCCACAAGCTCGGCCTTGACTACGTGAGCTGTTCCGGCCCCCGGGTCCCCGTGGCGCGGCTCGCCGCGGCCCACGCGGCGCTTGAGGAAAAATGAGCGATACAATCCATGTGACGGCGGCGGAACTCCACGCCCGGATGACCTCGGCCTTCGTCCGCTCCGGGCTCTCTCCTGAAGCGGCCCGGGCCGCGGCTGATTCGCTCGCCGAGGCGGAATGCGCCGGGAAAAAGTCCCACGGGCTTGTCCGCGTCGAATACGTCTGCGACGAGACGGAGAAGAAAAAGCCCGTCGCCGTCTCCGTCTACACGGAGGGCCCCTGCTTTCTCGGGATCGACGGAGGCCGGCACATGGCCTACCACCCGGGGGTCATCGCCGTCGGGAAGGGCGCCCGCATCGCGAAGGCTTCCGGCCTCTGCCTTGCGGCGGTCCGCAACTGCGGCCACAGCGGCATGCTCGGGTTCTTCGCCCGGCGCATCGCCCGGGAAGGGCTCTGGGGCCTGGCCGCCGCCCACTGCATGCCCCTGCTCGCTCCCCACGGCGGGGGAAAGGCGGTGCTCGGTACAAACCCGGTTGCCCTGGGCGTTCCCCGGAGAAACAGGGCGCCCCTGGTGATCGATTTTTCCCCCGCGGCGACGACCTTCGGCGCGGTTTCGGTGGCCCGGGCGGCCGGGAAGGACATTCCCCCGGGAACAGCCCTCGACAGGGAGGGCAGGCCCGCGACGGACCCGGCGGCCGTGATGGACGGCGGGACCCTCCTTCCCGCGGCGGGCAGCAAGGGATCGGCCCTCGCCCTGATGGTCCAACTCCTGTGCGGACCCCTGATCGGAGCGGCGGCGGTCCCCGAGAAGGCAAAGGATTACGGACTCCTCCTTCTGATGATCGATCCCGGCCTCTTCCGCGATTCCGCCGAAACGGACGCCGGGGTGGAAACCGTCCTTGCCGCCGTTCTCGGCTGCCCGCCGGCGCAGGGTTCAGGCCGCGTCCGCCTGCCCGGGGATGCGTCCTCCGCGGCCATCGAGGCGGCCCGGCGGGACGGCCTCGACGTAAGCAGGAAGCTCTGGGACAGGGCGGGTGAGTTCGCGGGGCTGGCAGAGGACGGCGGCGCGACGGCTTAACCGCTCACGGAAAGACCCCCCGGAGTTTTTTCGCCTTGCTGACCCGTTCAAGGGCCACCATGTAGGCGGCCATCCTCAGGGTCACCCCCTTTTGCTGGTGCAGGTTCCAGACGGTATCGAAAGCCTTCTTCATGACTTTTTCCAGGTTCGCGTTGATGTAATCCTCCTCCCACATGAAGGCCATTTCGTTCTGGACCCATTCGAAGTATGACACCACGACGCCCCCCGCATTCGCAAGGATGTCGGGCACCAGGGTGATCCCCCTTTTCTGCAGAATTTCGTCCGCAGCGTTCGTGGTGGGGCCGTTGGCGGCCTCGACGATTATTTTAGCCTTGATCGCGGCGGCCACATCCTCGTCGATCTGGTTCTCCATGGCGGCGGGTATCAGCACATCGGCGTCCGCGGTCAGGACTTCCCGGTTGCTCACTTCCTTCGCGCCGCTCTCGCGGTATCCCTTGAGCGTGCGGTGCTCGGCGGCGTATTGCAGGGCCGCCCCGATGTCGAGGCCTTCCTTTTTCTGGAGACCGCCGTTGACGTCCCCGACGGCGGTGACCTTGAATCCTTTTTCCGCGAGGAGTTTGGCGGCGATGCCTCCCACGTTTCCGAAACCCTGGACGGCGACGGACATGCCCGTGCCGGGTTTTCCCGTTTTCTCCAGCAGGTTCAGCAGGGTGTACATGACCCCCCGTCCGGTCGCTTCCTTCCTTCCCAGAGACCCGCCGATGTCGATGGGTTTGCCTGTGACCACCCCCGGCACGGCGTAGCCCTGGAACATGCTGTAGGTGTCCATGATCCAGGCCATGACCTTGTCGTTGGTGTTCACGTCGGGCGCCGGGATGTCCTTGTCCGGTCCGATGATCGGCAGGATCATGGCCGTGTATCTCCGCGTCATCCTGCGCAGTTCGCTTTCGCTCAGCCTGGAAGGATCGCATTTCACCGCGCCCTTGGCCCCTCCGTAGGGGATGTTGACGACGGCGCATTTCCAGGTCATCCAGGCGGCGAGGGCCTTCACCTCGTCAAGATCGACGTCGGGGTGAAAACGGATGCCTCCCTTGCAGGGGCCCCTGCTGGAGCTGTGCTGGACCCGGTAACCGGTGAAGACTTCCTTGTGCCCGTCGTCCATTTCGACGGGGACGGAAACCGTGAGTTCCCTTTCGGTGTGACGCAGCGTCACGTAGTCGTCGTACTTAAGCCCCAATTCCGCGGCGGCGCGATCGAGAACATTCAGCATCGTCTGGTAGGGATTGTAGGAATTTTTTTCCATGATTGAACCTCCTTCAAAATTTGCCACTACCTTCGTCATAAGCCTTTTCCAGTCCCGCGTCAAACGAATAACCGCGGATCCCGCCGGGGTTGACAGAGGCCGGCGGGCGGACAAGAATGCATCACTGAGGGGAGATGCACGCATGCGGGACGTAAGGATCGGCGCGGCCCAGTTCGAGGCGCGGGACGGTGACAAGAATTTCAACCTGGGCAGGATGCGGGACCTCACCGCCGCCGCCGTCTCCCGGGGCGCGGAAATCGTTTCGTTTCACGAGTGCTCCGTGACGGGCTACACCTTCCTCCGAAAGCTCGACAGGCCGGCCCTGCTGGACCTTGCCGAATTCGTGCCCGGCGGCCCGGGCACGGAAGCCCTGATCGCCATTTCCCGGGAGTATGGAGTTCCCGTCCTGGCGGGACTGCTGGAAAAGGACGGGGACGGAAAACTGTACAACACCTACGTCTGCGTCCACGACGGAAAGGTGGCGGCGAAGTTCCGGAAGCTCCACGCGTTCATAAATCCCCACGTATCGTCGGGTTCGGACTACGTCGTCTTCGACCTCCCGGGCGTGAGATGCGGAATCCTGGTCTGCTACGACAATAACCTGCCGGAAAACGTGCGGATGACGGCCCTCATGGGGGCCGAGGTCGTCTTCATGCCCCACGTGACGGGCTGCCTGCCGTCGCCGATGCCCGGCCGCGGCCTGGTGGACAGAAAACTGTGGGAGAACCGGGAGAGGGACCCCGCGGCGCTGCGGATGGAATTCGACGGTCCCAAGGGCCGTGGATGGCTCATGCGCTGGCTGCCCGCCCGGGCCTACGAGAACGGGGTCTATGCGGTGTTCACGAATCCCATCGGCGTCGACGACAATCAGATCCGCGGAGGCGGCGCGATGATCCTCGACCCTTACGGGGAGATCGTCGCCGAATGCCGCTCCCTGGGGGACGAGGTCGCGGTGGGGCTCTGCGTCCCCGAAAAGCTCCTCGACGCGCCGGGCAGACGCTACCTGAAGGCCCGGCGGCCGGAGCTTTACGGAAAACTGACGGAGCCTCCCGCCGAGCCTCCGGCCACCCTTCCCGGCTGGAACGTGAAATAGGACCCGGTTCAGCGGACCGGCAGCGCCAGGGCCGCGTTCAGATACCTCTCCCTGATCGCGAGATCCGACGCGAAAGCGGCAAGAGTCCTGTCGGTATCCAGGGGTATCCAGAAGGGTTTCGGCTCGAAGGCGAAATCGAAGCTTTCCAGCGGGAAGAGGACCGTCATCCTTTTAGGCATGAATATCAGGATCGGTCCGACCGCCGCGCATACCTTCTCGAGCGCCGGGAAGGCAGAACGGACGGACAGGATCAGATCGCGTTCCGCGGTCCCCTTGTCCGTGGCGTACACCCGGTATTTTTCGTCGAATTCGGCGCTGCCGGTCGCCGCCGGAACGAGTCCGTGGGTCTTTTCCGCCGCCCGCCCGAAGCGGAGAGATTCTTCCTTCCCGACGACGACGGTGGTTCCGCTGAATTCCGAAGCCGTTCCGAAATCGACGCGGAAACAGTACAGGGAGGGATCGAAGGAGCTTTTCCCGCGCCGCCTGTCGTAGACGATCGAAACGCGCGACAGCGACAGCCTTCTGCCGTCCCGTTCCCCCGTCATATGGTCTTCGATCTTCGCCCCGCGGACATCGGGAAAAATCTTCCAGGCCCGCATTTCCTCCAGGTCCGCCTTCCGTTCCGCTTCGTACGTGAAACCGGAAATGTCTTCCGCGACCGCTTCGCCGAAGCGGGATTTGACCGCCCTCCGGTACGCCTCAGCGTCCCGTCCCACCGAGAAGAACCAGCCTCCGAGAGCACCGAAGAGTCCGAAAAAAAGGCCCGCACCGACCCCTCCGCCGAACAGCATCACAACCACAAGGGCGCCAGCGCCGAGGAGCGGCACACGGATACGCGCCCGTCGGTCGACGCGGGCCAGGGTTTCCCGGCGCAGCCGCTCCAGTTCGGCCGCATGAGGAGCAAGTTTCTCCGCGAGCCCGGGCCGGCGGGATTCCGGCAGTTCGGAAACCGGCTGCTCCGGTTTTTTGCCGGACCCGGCCAGAATGCCGTCCGCCAGGCCTCCGATTTTCGCCCAGACAGCCGTAAAAGAGAAATTTCCGTAGGATCCGCTCATGGAAAACCTCCGCTCCCGATCATCGGTCAAAGATAGGTATCATGACTATAATAGTCAACTTTATTGACCGGGTCGGAGGTTCTTTTATTGTTTCGCTCCCTCCACCTCAAAATAATTCGCCGCGTTGTTGTAGCAGATGTCCCGGACGATGCTCCCGATGTGGGGAAAATCGCGGGGCAGTTCTCCTTCGTCGATCCATTTGCCGATGACGTTGCAGACTATCCTGCGGAAATACTCGTGGCGGATGAAGGAGAAAACGCTGCGCGAGTCGGTCAGCATGCCGATGAAAACCGCCATCATGCCCATGTTGGCGATGGAGGTCAGGTGACGCTCGATGCCGTCCTTCTGGTCGTTGAACCACCAGGCCGCGCCGAACTGTATCTTTCCCCGGACGCTTCCGTCCATGAAATTTCCCGTCATCGCCGCGAGGATGTCGTTCTGGTTCTGGTTCAGGGTGAACAGCACCGTCTTCGGCAGTTCGTCCGTCCTGTCCAGAAGATCCAGGAACCGGGCCAGAGGCGCGGCGACGGCGAAATCGGCCATCGAGTTCCATCCCGAATCGGGCCCGTGGACCTTGAACTTCCGGGTGTTGTTGTTCCGCAGCGCGCTCATGTGGAGCTGCATGACCCAGCCCCGCCGGTGGTTCATCCGTCCCACCTCGGAGAGCCCCGCGGTCTTGAACTGCAGGACCTCCTTTTCCGAAAGCGCCTCGCCCTTCAGAAGCCGGGCGAATATTTTTTCCCGCTCGTCCCCGGTCGCCTCTTCGGCAAAGGGGGTGACGATGGCGTGGTCCGTCGCGCGGGCTCCCATCGCATGAAAAAAGGCATGCCGCTTTTCCAGAGCCGCGACGAATTCCCCGAAGGAACCGATCTTCATTCCCGCAGCCGCTTCCAGTTTTTGCCGGTAGGCGTTCCACAACGCGGGATTCTCCACATCCAGGGCCTTGTCGGGCCGGAAGGTCGGAACGACGATGAAGCCCTCCCGCCGCTCCCGGATCAGCTTGTGCTGGTCCAATGAGTCCACCGGGTCGTCCGTCGTGCACATCACCTTGACGTTCATCCGGCGGATGATGCTGCAGACGGAAAACTCGTCCTTTTTCAGGAGCTCCCCGGTGGTCTTCCAGATTTCTTCCGCAGTGTCGGGGCCGAAAAGCTTTCCGGTGATTCCGAAAGGATTTTTCAGTTCCATGTGGGTCCAGGGGTACAGACAGTTGCCGATGGTGTACGGGACCGTCTTCGCCCAGGCGGTGTATTTTTCATAATCGGTGGAATCGCCCGTTATGTACTTTTCGTCCACGCCGAAGGCGCGCATCAGGCGCCATTTGTAGTGGTCGCCGTCGAACCATATCTTCGCCAGGTTTTCGAATTTCATGTCCTCGGCGATCTGCCGGGGAACCAGGTGGTTGTGGTAGTCGAAGATCGGCATCTTTTCCGCGTAGTCGTGAAAAAGCACGCGGGCCGGCTCGTTCTGCAGCAGGAAATCCTCTCCCAAAAATTCCTTCATCGTCGGTCCTCCTGAAATGTAATGCCGCTCCCGCCCTCTAAGGCGCCCCCCGGAGTGCTTTGGCCGCCTGAAGCTTCTTCCACAGGTCCGCGGTTATGGGGACGAAAAGGGAAATAAAGGAAAACACGAGAAAAGCCGTGGAAATGGGGCTGTCGAACAGGAAAGACCAGCTCCCTTCCGAAACCAGAAGCGCCCGGTTGAGGTTTTCCTCCGTCATCGGTCCCAGGATCAGTCCCAGTATCATCGGCGGGGCCGGATATTCGTACTTGCGCATGAAATACCCGATGACGCCGAAAATGAGCGCCGTCAGCGCGTCGTTCAGGTTGTTGGCCAGGGTGTAGGCCCCGAGAAAGCAGGCGACGACGATCAGGGGCAGCAGGATGTTCTGCGGTATGTTCAGGATCCTCGGCCACACCTTGATTCCCCCCAGCCCGAGAACGAGGATGATGATCTGCATCAGCATGAAAGCGGCGAAAAGGGTGTAGACCGATTCGAGGTTCTCGACGAAAAGCATCGGGCCCGGCCGGACCCCGATCAGCATCAGCGCGCCGAGCATGACGGCGGTGACGGCGTCGCCCGGGATCCCCAGGGAAAGAAGAGGAACCAACGCCCCACCCGACGTTCCGTAGTTCGCCCATACGCGCGCCGCGAAGCCCACGGGAACGCCGGTGCCCCACACGACCA